>CABSMN010000396.1 GCA_902478765.1 uncultured Collinsella sp. | reverse complement strand
CTACACTTCTAGCTTCGTCGGCAGCGTCAGATGTGTATAAGAGACAGCCCCTGATCCTGCGGCAAACATCGCGAGGCCCCAGGCCAGCAGATAGCCAATCAGGACACCCAGCAGGCCACCGGTGACGCACAGCGCCGAGGACTCGGCCAAAAACTGCGCGGTGATATCGCGGCGACTGGCGCCCAAGGCACGGCGAATACCGATCTCGCGGATGCGCTCAGTCACGTTGGTAAGCATCATATTCATAATGCCGATTCCGCCGACAAGCAGTGAGATACTGGCGACAGCGCCCATGATGAGCGAGAAGGCGCCCATAAACGAGTTGAGTGCATCGATGGCGCTTTTCATGGAGGTCGCCGATACGCTGTCGTACTCATCATCCGCCGAGATGCCCTTCATCGCGCGCACCTTAGACTCGATGGTCTTGCAGAGCTCGTCCATGTCTGTGCCCTCGGCGGCAAGTGCCGTCACGCTGGGGAATGAAGGATTCTCGTCGCCAAACAGGCCGGAGATGGTTTCGCGTGGCATATACAGCGTGAGCGAGCCCATGGAGTCGCTGCCGCCATCAATCACGCCTACAATCTGCACCTCGCCGTTGGACACCTTGATGGTTTTCCCCAGTGCGTCCTGTTCGTTGCCGTAAAGCTGATCGGCGCCGCCGCGGCTGATGAGCGCCACGCGCGAGCCTGATTGAGACTCTGCCTGTGAATAAACACGTCCCGCAACGAGCTTGCTGGCGCCCACGGCATCGAGCATGTCGCTATCGACGCCGTGTGCCATGACGGTATAGCTTTTATCCCCGACCTTGTACTCGGAATAGGCGCTATCGACGATGCCGATCTGCTCAATCTGCGGCAACAGTTTTTGAAGCTTCTCGATGTCCGACTCGGTGAGTTCTTGCGACGAATAGATTTGCACCATGCGTGCCGCATTGAGGCCCAGGCTGTTGACCAGGCTGTTTTGGATGCCGCCGATGAGCGAGGTCATGGCGATGACCGAGGCAATGCCAATGACGATTCCCAGGATGGTGAGCAGGCTGCGCCCCTTGTTGGCCTCGAGCGAATGAAGGGCTTCCTGGATGAGATCGCGGGCGCTCATGCCATCACTCCTTTCGGCGGGTTGGCGGAGGCGGAAATCATGGGCAGGCTATCTACGGCGCTGCGCAGGGTCCGCGGTGCATGTGGAATATACGCGCCGTCGTGAATGCGACCGTCGCGTATGGTCACGGCACGGTCGGTCTCGGCGGCAATGCCGGGGTCGTGTGTGATAAGCACGATGGTTTTGCCACGCTCCTGGAGCTTATGGAAGGTCTCCATCACAAGCGCTCCGGTTGCGGAGTCCAGGTTTCCCGTTGGCTCATCGGCCAGGATGATGGGCGGGTCATTGACGAGGGCGCGCGCGATGGCGACACGCTGCATCTGGCCGCCCGAGAGCTCGGATATGCGGTGGTCCCAGTGGTCGACCGGTAGCGTGACGGCCTGCAGTGCGTGCACGGCGCGCATCTCGCGCTGGC
>CABSMN010000395.1 GCA_902478765.1 uncultured Collinsella sp. | reverse complement strand
TACACTTCTAGCTTCGTCGGCAGCGTCAGATGTGTATAAGAGACAGCCTTGATCTCGACGAGCAGCGCGCCCGTGCGGCCACGGTGCTTAACATCGGGCGCGCCCATCTCCTTAAAGCGGAACTTCTTGCCCGTCTGGGTACCCGCGGGCACCTTCAGACGGACCGTCGCACCGCCGGGCGTGGGCACGTCCACCGTGCAGCCGAGCGCCGCCTCGTAGACCGAGACCGGTACCTCCATGGTCACGTCGGCACCTTTGCGCTTAAACAGCGGGTGCTCCTCCACATGCGTGGTCACGACCAGGTCGCCGCGCTCGCCGCCGGCAACGCCGTACTCGCCGCGACGTTTGTAGCGCAGCTTGCCGCCGTCGACCGCGCCCGCGGGGACCGAGACCGTAATGGTCTGCTGCTCGCCCGTCGAGGGAATGCGGTAAGTGACCTTGTGCGTCACGCCGCGAAACGCGTCCTCGGCCGTCACATCGACGGTCAGCGACAGGTCGCCGCCCTTGCGAGCGCGGCTGCGACCCGCGCCGGCACCGGCAGCGCCCGCAGCCCCGGCAAAGCCCGAGCCCCAATCGCTGCCCCAGGCGCCGTTGCCGCTAAAGATGCTGTCGAAGATGTCGCCCCAGCCGCTGGCGCCCGCGCCGGCACCATAGCCGCCGCCATACGCGCCGCCTGCGCCCGGCATGCCGCCAAACATGAGCATCTGGTCGTACTCTTTGCGCTTCTTCTCGTCCGAAAGCGTCTCGTAGGCCTCGCTGATCTCCTTGAACTTGGCCTCGTCGCCGCCGGCATCGGGGTGATATTTTTGCGCGAGCTTGCGAAACGCGCTCTTGATCTCTTTGTCGGAGGCGCTCTTGGATACGCCCAGGATGTCATAGAAGGTTTTGCCTGCAGCCATCGTAGCTCCTCTCCTGTTACGTCCGCCGTCCCTGCGGACGGTGGCTCATGCTTTCATATGGCACTAGGCCAGAAAGGGCCCCGGGTGTTGCCCCGGGGCCCTTCTCAATTACTCCTCGGTGCTCTCGGCCGTATCGGCCGTAGCATCCTCGGGCGCCGCTTCGGGCTCCGGTGCGGGGCGCTTCTCGCCACCGTAGGTCACCGTCACCATCGCGGAACGCAGGATGCGATCCGCCATGCGGTAGCCCTTCTGGTACACATCGTTGACGGTCTCGTCGTACTGCGATGCGTCCTCGACGCGACCCACAGCCTGGTGCTCGAGCGGATCGAACGCCTCGCCCTTGGGGTCGATGGGCTCAACGCCCTCATGCGCAAACACGTCGAGCAGCTTGGCATGTACCGCGTCAACGCCATCGACGAACTGCTTAAAGTCGTCAGAAAGCTCTTGGCTGCGGGCATGGTCGATCGCGCGCTCGATATCGTCGATCACCGGCAACAGCGCGGTGACAAGCTTCTCGGTCGCGCGCTCGCGCTCGGCGATACGCTCATTGGCGGTGCGGCGACGGAAGTTCTCCCAGTCGGCCTGCAGACGGGCGGCTGTCTCTTATACACATCTCCGAGCC
>CABSMN010000394.1 GCA_902478765.1 uncultured Collinsella sp. | reverse complement strand
ACACGTTGTTGACGACGCGACCCATGCACGGCCAAAAATATGACCAGCGCGCATAGAGCGAGATGGCGGCATATTTTGTGGTAAAGAACACCACGAAAAAGCCCGAGCCCAGATAAAAGATGATCGTGGCAGCAAGCTCGTTGCCGCCATTGCCATCGACGATGAGCACAAAGAACGAAAGCGTGGACAGTATGGCGGCACACGTCATGCCGATATTCATATACGAGCGGCCGTGCAGGTCAAATAGTGCGCCAGCGACCAACGAGCTCACGACAAGCAGCAGGCGCAGCCAATCGCCCAAATCGACGGCTCCGACAGCATGCAGGGTCGTGAAGCCCGCGTTGAGAGCGGCGAATACGCTGGAAAGAAACGCCGTCGCCACGGTCAGGCGAACTACGGCGCGACGGAATGCCGCCTTTGCCTCGGGATCGTCATGCCACTTGGCGCCATATTCCAGAGCATCTACCGAAAGCCCGGCAGCACTGGGTTCAAAGTTGGGATCGGACTCGTCGCGCAGCTTGGCGCGTCGGGCACCGTGGAGCAACGCCACCTGCGCGATCGCACAGACGACCAGAACAGCCTGCTGAGGAATGCCGACAGGCATCACCATGTGGTTGAGAACCTGCACCAGAACGCCCATGGCGTAAGAAAGTGCGGCGGCGCGCGCCAAGCAGGGCGTTCGCGCAAAGCGCCTCGCAAAATTTGCATGGGCAGTCGATCCGCAGTAGCCCAGCGCGCAGCACGCCACCAAACCGCCGGCAATTACCACCTCAACCTGAACCGCCATAATCAACAGCAGCAATGCCGCCACCAGCAAAACGCCCGTGACGTCACTCGTTGCGTCGATAGCATGGGGACGGCGATAGTACAGAATGGGACGCACAAAAAAGCCAATCACGCTCGCGCCGATGACAAGGCTCTCATAAATAACGACCTCGTTCGGAGACACGAACTCGGCCATGCGCACATCAAAGAGATACTCGCACGCCAAAAACGTGAAGGAGAACAGCGCCAGGCATATAATCTCCCGAATGCCCCGACGCAGATATGCGGTTGTGTCTCCCATGCCCCTCATGGTTAACCCCCGGTCGCTCAATTGTCTGGAATTCCATTTTAATAAAGAACCAGTCTCAATATCGAAGCCAGGCTCGAAATGCTGCAAATTTGACCCCAGCCGCTCACGTCACACCGCGGTTTTGAGCCGCATGGACCAGAAGGGACACGCGCGACCTCTATCTCGGCCAGGAGTGTCTCCAACTACCACTCATTTAAGTACGTCCCCAATGAGTACCTTTATCTTTTTCGACAGCCTCGTTTGGCTCGCGCTACACCAGGCGCATGGCCTCCTGGACAGCACCGTAAAGGTTGGCGTCGTTGCCGAGCTCGGCCACCTTTATCTGCGGCACAGGAATGCCGGCAAGGGTCCCTTCGTAACCCGCGAGGGCCAGCGGCATCTGCGCACGCAGGGCATCGACTGTCTCTTATACACATCTGACGCTGCCGACGAAGCTAGAAGTGTAGA
>CABSMN010000393.1 GCA_902478765.1 uncultured Collinsella sp. | reverse complement strand
CCAGGCAGTCGGCGGCGGCGACGGTCTTGCCGTCCTCGTTCATGCGCATGTAGAAGGCCTTGATCTCGGCCGGATAGTCGGTTACGAAGGTCGGGCGCTTAAAGTGCTCCTCGGTCAGGAAGCGCTCGTGCTCGGTCTGCAGGTCGATGCCCCAGCTGACGGGGTAGTCAAACTTGTGGCCGGCGGCGACGGCCTGCTCCAGGATTTCGACGGCCTCGGTATAGGTGACGCGGGCAAAGTCGGAGTTTGCCACGTGGTCCAGGCGCTCGAGCAGACCCTTGTCCACAAACTTGTTGAGCATATTGAGCTCGTCGGGGCAGGTTGCCATGACGTCCTTAAGGACGTACTTGAGCATGGCCTCGGCGTTATCCATGTAGTCGTTAAGGTCGGCAAAGGCCATCTCGGGCTCGATCATCCAAAACTCGGCGGCGTGGCGCGTGGTGTTGGAGTTTTCGGCGCGGAAGGTGGGGCCAAAGGTGTACACGTCGCCAAAGGCCATGGCAAAGTTCTCGGCATTGAGCTGGCCGGACACGGTAAGGCTCGCGTGCTTGCCAAAGAAGTCCTGGCTCCAGTCGACCTCGCCGGACTCGGTGAGGGGCGGATTTTTGGGGTCGAGTGTGGTTACGCGGAACATCTCGCCGGCGCCCTCACAGTCACTCGTGGTGATGATGGGGGTGTTGACGTAGACAAAGCCCTGCTCCTGGAAGAAGCGGTGGATGGCGGCAGCCGCGACAGAACGGATGCGGAACACGGCGCGAAACAGGTTGGTGCGCGGGCGCAGGTGCTGCTGGGTGCGCAGGAACTCGACGGTTGCGCGCTTCTTTTGCAGCGGGTAGTCCGGGGCGCTGACGCCCTCGACCTCGATGGAAGTGGCAGAAAGCTCGAAAGGCTGGGGCGCATCGGGGGTCAGCTTGACGGTGCCGGTGCAAATGAGTGCGGCCGAGACGTTTTGATGGGCGATCTCGTCGTAGTTGTCGAGTGCCTCGCGGTTCATGACGACCTGCAGGTCGCGGAAGCAGCTGCCGTCGTTGAGCGTAACAAAGCCAAAGTTCTTCATGTCGCGGACGGACTTGACCCAGCCGGCGACGGTGACGGTCTGGCCGCCGAGCGACTCGGCATCGGCGTAAAGCTGCGCGATTTTGGTGCGGTTCACGTATCCTCCCATAACGGTTGAATGATAGTTATCCATACAGTTCGATATTCTAGCAGCTCGGCTCATTTGGGCTATACAGATAAGGCATTGGCGGGATGGTTTTTCAAACGAAAAGTGCCCGCGGCCAAATGGTCGCGGGCGCTTGACGAGGTGCCTTTTGGCTGTGTGGCGCGGGGCCTGGCTACTTGGTCTTGGCTACCAGCAGCGGGTCGCCAAGCTTGACGAGCGGGTTGCCGCCGATAAGCGTTCCGGACTCGCCGACATGGTCGATGCTCTTAAGACGATCGAGCTCGGAGATGATGACGGTCACGATGTCCTCGTGGCCGGCGGCCTTGATGGCCTCGCGATCGAAGCTGATGAGCGGCCTGTCTCTTATACACATCT
>CABSMN010000392.1 GCA_902478765.1 uncultured Collinsella sp. | reverse complement strand
GCTATGACATGGGCGCCGGCCCGGCAGATTCGGGCATCTACAAGAGCTACTATATGCTGCAGGAGCCCGTCGACCAGATGCGCGACTTCATCACCGACGCCCTGCGCTCCTCCATCCCCGTCTACACACTCGATGAGGTCTTTGCCAAGAAGGATGACATCGCCAAGGATGTCAACGCTACCGTTTCCGAGCAGATGGCCGCCTACGGCTTCACCCTCGTGTCGACGCTCATCACCAAAATCGCACTGCCGACCGAGGTTGAGAACTCCATGAACGACATCAACGCTGCCCAGCGCAAGCGCGCTGCGGCACAGGAGCTCGCTGAGGCCGACCGCATCAAGCGCGTCACCGAGGCGACCGCCGAGGCCGAGGCAATGGAAAAGGCGGGCGAGGGCATCGCCAACCAGCGCAAGGCCATCGCGCTGGGTATCAAAGATTCGCTCGAGATCATCCAGGAGACGGGTGTCGGCAATGACGAGGCCAACCAACTGTTCATGTTTACGCAGTGGTCCGAGATGATGACGGAGTTCGCTCGCACGGGTAAAACCTCGACGGTCGTGCTGCCGAGCGACTTTTCGCAGTCGGCCTCTATGTTCGAGCAGATGCTGGCTGCCGGTAAGGTTCAGAACGAGTCAAAGGAGTAGGCACGCGTGAAATACACCGTCGTTTGTGTTGGCAAGCTCAAGGAGCGCTTTTGGAAGGACGCGTGCGCTGAGTACACCAAGCGCCTAGGTGCCTATGCCAAGGTTGATATCCGCGAGGTGGCCGATATCGACCCGGCTAAGGCGGGCGGCGTGGATGCCGCGCGCGACAAGGAGGGGGCGGCAATTCTTGCTGCATTGCCGTCTCGGGCGCATGTGATCCTGCTGGCTATCGAGGGCAAGGAGCGTTCGAGTGAGGAGCTCTCGGCGCGGCTCGACGATCTTATGCTGCGAGGCAGCAGCGACATCGCCTTTGTAATCGGCGGATCGGACGGCGTGAGCGATGACGTGCGCGCCCGCGCCGACGAAATGCTCAGCTTTGGACGCATTACCTTGCCGCATAACCTGGCGCGTGTGGTGCTGCTAGAGCAGATTTACCGTGCCTGCAAGATCAGTCGTGGCGAGCCGTATCACAAATAGGTCGGCAATACGAAACAATGGCGTGGGACAATAGCTTTCGTTTTTGAAGAGCGTGTCTGAGAGGACTATGAGATATGAAGATTGGGTTTGTCGGTTTTGGCAATATGGCGAGCGCTATGGCCGATGGCTGGATCGCTGCCGGTGTAGCTGCGAGCGACATGTGCGCCTGCGCGGGTCGCTACGACGCACTGGTTGAGCGCTGCGAGGCGCGCGGCATGGTCGTCTGCCACGATGCCGCCGAGGTTGTCGCCGCATCCGATATCGTGGTCGCTGCGGTCAAACCGTATATGATCGAGAAGATATTCGCCCCGCTCAAGGATGCTCTTGCCAAAAAGGTCGTTCTGTCGGTTGCTTGGACCTGGGACAGTGCCAAGTGGGAGCAGGTCCTGCCGGGCGTCGCGCATATCTCGACGGTGCCCAAC
>CABSMN010000391.1 GCA_902478765.1 uncultured Collinsella sp. | reverse complement strand
AGATGTTCGTGGGTGTCGGCGCCAGCCGTGTGCGTGACCTCTTTAAGGAGGCCAAGTCCCAGGCCCCGTCGATCATCTTCATCGATGAGATCGATGCCGTGGGACGTCAGCGTGGAGCTGGTTTGGGCGGCGGTCACGACGAGCGCGAGCAGACGCTCAACCAGCTGCTGGTCGAGATGGACGGTTTTGAGGAGAGCGAGTCGGTCATCCTGATCGCCGCCACCAACCGCCCCGACATCCTGGATCCGGCGCTGCTGCGTCCCGGTCGTTTTGACCGTCAGGTTACGGTCGACCGTCCGGATGTGAAGGGCCGCGAGCAGATCTTGCGCGTGCATGCCGAGAACAAGCCGATGGACGAGGACGTGAAGTTTGAGAAGCTCGCCCAGATGACCGTTGGCTTCACCGGCGCCGATTTGGCAAATCTGCTCAACGAGTCTGCGCTGCTTGCTGCCCGCCGCCATCGTTCCGTGATCTCGATGGACGAGGTCGAGGAATCGATGGAGCGCGTGATTGCCGGTCCGCAGCGCAAGGGTCGCGTGATGACCGAGGCCGAGCGCACCACGATTGCCTACCACGAGAGCGGTCACGCCCTGGTGGGCCACATCCTGGAGCATTCCGATCCGGTTCACAAGATTTCGATCGTCAGCCGCGGTCAGGCGCTGGGCTACACGCTGCAGCTTCCGCAGGAGGACCACTTCCTCAAGACCAAGAACGAGATGCTCGACGAGCTCGCCGTGTTCTTGGGTGGCCGCGTTGCCGAGGAACTCATGTGCGACGACATCACGTCGGGCGCGAGCAACGATCTGGAGCGCGCGACCAAGATGGCGCGCGAGATGGTCACGCGCCTGGGCATGAGCGAGGAGCTTGGAACGCAGGTCTTTGGCGAGGCGCAGCATCAAGTGTTCCTGGGCCGCGACTATGCCGATCATCAGGATTACTCCGAGGAGACGGCGCGCCGCATCGATATTGAGGTCCAGCGCATCATGCGCGAGGCCCATCGTCGTGCGGTCGAGATCTTGGATGCCCGTCGCGATCAGCTCGATCTGATGGCGAAGGTGCTGCTTGAGCGCGAGACCGTCGAGGGTGACGCCGTGAATGCCCTGCTCGACAACGAGTGGGATGCCTACCTTGAGCGCGAGGGTGATATCCTGGCGGCCAAGGAGGAGCGCAACGCCAAGGCTGCCGGCATGCCGAGCAAGAAGCGCGCGCCTCGCATGAGCGAGGAGGAGCTTGCGGCCGATGCCGCGGCATTTGCGCAGGCGGCTATGCAGGAGGATGCCGAAGCCGCATCCGATGATGCCGGCGATGACTGTGCCGTCAATGCCGGCGCCGACACCGACGACGACAAATAGTCTTTGTGGTGAAAGCCTCCGCGGGGAAACCTGCGGAGGCTTTTTCTTTTTGTTGATTGGGGACAGACTTAAATGAGCGTTTTCACGCATTTAAGTCTGTCCCCAATCAACATTGCTGCGGCGCTTTGCCCGACTAAAGCGTACAATACCGCCTATGCGAAAGGGGAACAGATGATAAATGAAATCATGTATGCTCGCGGTGC
>CABSMN010000390.1 GCA_902478765.1 uncultured Collinsella sp. | reverse complement strand
AGCGGCGCATCTCGGTCTGCTCGGCCACCAGCGGGTTCATGAGCACCACGGGGCAGCCGCGACCCTCGGTGGGCATGCCGATCTTCTCCAGGTCGCCCGGGGCGGCAAAGCCAAAGGTCGTGGTCTCGTTGAGGCCGCAGGCGCGCAGGATCTCGCCGACCTTGCGGGTGAGCTTCTGCTCGCGGGTCAGGCCGCCGATGTGGTTCTTAGCGGCCGGGATGGTCGCCGCCACACGGCCCATGCCCCATAGGCGCAGGACCTCCTCGATCAGGTCGATCTCGCGCGGCAGGTCGGGACGGAAGCTCGGCGGGGTAACCATAAAGTCCTCGCCGTCGCGCTCGACGGTGCAGCCCAGACGGGTGAGCGAACGCTCGATAAAGTCGGGCTCGATGTCGGCACCGCAAATGGCGTGCACGCGGGCCAGGCGCAGCTTAATGCTGTCGATGGTCTTGGGCGCGGGGAAAACGTCGACATAGCCGGGAGCAACCTCGCCGCCGGCGATCTCCTCGATCAGCGCGCAGGTAACGTTGGCGACATCCACGCAGCCGGTCTCGTCGACCTGGCGCTCAAAGCGAATGGAGGCGTCGGAGATCAGCGACAGATCGCGGCTGGTGTGCGAGGTGCGACCGGCGTTGAAGCAGGCGCTCTCGACCATCACGTCGACGGTATCGTCCTCGATCTCGGAATCCATGCCGCCCATAACGCCGGCCAGCGCCACGGGGCGCTCGCCGTCGGTGATAAGGCCCATGCCGGCGTCGAGCGTACGCTCCTCGCCGTCGAGCGTCGTGAACTTCTCATCCTGCTGGGCGGCGCGAACCACCACGCGGCGGTGGCCATCGCGCTCGGCAAAGGTGTCCAGGTCAAAGGCGTGCAGCGGCTGACCGGTGAGCATCATCACATAGTTGGTGATGTCGACGATATTGTTGTGCGGGCGCACGCCCAGGGCGTTAAGGCGCTTGACCATCCAGTCGGGCGAGGGGCCGACCTTCACGTTACGTACGATGCGGGCGACGTAGCGGTCGCACAGGCCCTCGTCGGCAATCTCGACGGAAAGCTCGTCGTCGGTCGCGCGGCCGGTCTCGGCCTTGATGGCGGGCAGCTCAACGTGGAAATCGCGGTCGAAGATGGCGCCGGTCTCGCGGGCCATGCCGATCATGGACAGGCAGTCGGGGCGGTTGGGCGTGATCTCGCAGTCGAGCACAGTGTCGCTCGAACCCACGTACTCGGCAAACGGCATGCCGCAGGGCGTATCCTCGGGCAGGATCATAATGCCGGAGTGGTCGCCGCCCAGGCCGAGCTCGCGTGCGGAGCAGTTCATGCCCATGGACACGACGCCGCGGAGCTTGCTCTTCTTGATTTTGACGTCGCCGGGAAGCACGGCGCCGATCATGGCCGTGACGATGTGGTCGCCGGCCTCGAAGTTCTGCGCGCCGCAGACGATTTGCAGTGGAGCGGGATTGCCGTCGGCGTCGAGGTTCTTGTCACCCACGTCGACCGAGCACACATACATGTGGTCGCTATCGGGGTGCGGGGTCTTGGTGAGCACCTTGGCGGTC
>CABSMN010000389.1 GCA_902478765.1 uncultured Collinsella sp. | reverse complement strand
AGCCGCAATCGATCCCAATCCGCGCCATGTGGTATCGCACGGCTCAAATACCTGCTCGACCAGCTGGCGCGCCACGGGATTGCCGTCGGCATTGACGCCGCGACGGTAGGCGTTGTCGATCGCGGGTTGCCCCTCAACAACCATCTGGACCAGCATGCAGATACCCTGCAAGATGTCGACCGGCTCAAATCCCGTTACCACGCCTGGAGTCTTAAACTCGTCGACCAAAAAGCCAAAGGGGGCCAAGCCCGTGATGGTGGCGACGTGGCCCGGCAGGATAAAGCCGTCGATGGCGGTCTCGGGGTCGTTGGCGATGGCGCGCAACGCCGGCGGCGTGGTCTTGTGGGCGCAATAGACCGAGAAGTTCAAAAGCCCGCGCGCCTCGGCCTCCAAGATGGCGGCGGCGATGGTGGGCGTCGTAGTCTCAAAGCCCACGCCCATAAAAATGACCGGGCGATCGGGGTTTTGCTCGGCAATGTCGAGCGCGTCGAGCGGGGAATAGACGATGCGGATGTCGCGTCCTGCCGCCTTTTGCGCAGCGAGCGAGGTGGATGATCCGGGCACGCGCATCATGTCGCCAAAGGTGGTGATGATGGCGCCGTCTATGTTGGCGAGCGCGATTGCGTGGTCGATGTCGCGGTTGGCGGTGACGCAGACGGGGCAGCCCGGGCCGCTCAGCAGCTTGAGCCCTGCCGGCATAATGGAGCGAAAGCCATAGCGCCCGATGCTCACGGTATGCGTGCCGCAGACTTCCATAAGGTTGATGGCGCGGTCGCCGACAAGCTCATGAATGCGCTCGATGAGCTCGCGAGCCAGCTTGGGATCGCGGAATGCCGAGAAATCGATACCGGAGCGAGCCGGCTGCTCGGGCGCCACTAGTAAGCCTCCGCCGGGTTGGTGGCCAGCTGGTCTTCTTCGACCAGCTCGGACATGGCATTAACAAGCTCGAGCGTTTCCTGTGCTTCCTGCTCGTCGACAATCTGGATGCCAAAGCCGGCGTGTACGAGAATATAGTCGCCAACCTGCGCCGTCGGCACGAGTCTCAGCGAAACAGGGCGCTCGATGCCCATCATGTCGACGGTGGCCTTGAGGTCATCGTCGCGTTTGACTACTTTACCGGGAACGGCAAGGCACATAATGTTCCTCTTTTATACGCTTTGCGCTGGATGGGCGCTGGATAATCCATCGTTTGATGGTAGCGCTCGCGGGGGCTGCGGGCAAACGCGCTACACCTGTGAGACGGCGGCTTGCGGGTTGGCCAAACAGCCTATTGCGGTGCGACCTGTGCGAGGCGAGTGCGTGCGACTGCCGCCTGACCGTAGGCGATGCAGCCGTCGTTAACGGGCACGGTTTGGGGAACCAAGACCGTAAGGCCTGCGTCTTTAAGCTCGCGGATGAGGAGCTGAAGCAAAAGTTGGTTCATGAACACGCCGCCCGAGAGCGCGACGGTATCGATGTCTTCGCGCGCGCAGATTTCGCGTGCGATTCGTGCCGAAGAGCGCGCGACGGCGACATGGAAGTCGAGTGCCTGTCTCTTATACACATCTGACGCTGCCG
>CABSMN010000388.1 GCA_902478765.1 uncultured Collinsella sp. | reverse complement strand
ACACTTCTAGCTTCGTCGGCAGCGTCAGATGTGTATAAGAGACAGGCGTTGCTCACCGTCACCTTCTCGTCCATCTTGCAGTTCTCGACAGTCAGGATTGCGGTCATTACCTTGGTGATCGAGGCAATCTTGACTTGCTCATCGGCGCCGCGTCCATAGTAGACGGTGCCGTCCTTGCCCATGACGAGGGCATTGGTCGCATCGATATCGGGTAGGTTCTCGGCCGTGATGCCGCGTGCATCGGCGGTTTTGCCGCACACGTTGTCGGTCGTGAGCACCTGGGCGCCGGCAACGGTGGGTACGCCAAGAGCAAGGGCAACGGCACAGGCAAAGCTAGCGGCAAGCTTGGTAGAGCGCTTTGCAAAAGAGGTGAGGGACTTCACAGATTTCGCTTTCGACGGGACGGTCTCTTCTGGCTCTAGAGTATATCGTTTGGCGGTGATGACGGTCATCGCGTGCGTGCGCGGGCTGCGTCTGCGCCCGAACGGGCATGTCGGTGCTTAAGGTCGACTTAATCGCCCACGCTTGTTGTGTGTGCCGAGCGTCCCCTCGGGCATAATGGAGCGCGAGAGGAGCACGCATGAACGAGCGCATTTTGGTGGTTGACGATGAGAAGGCCATCGCCGACCTGGTTGGCATCTACCTTACAAAAGAGGGCTTTGATGTTCAGATCGCCTACAGCGGAGCCGATGCGGCCAAGGCGATCTTGGAGCAAGAGTTCGATCTGGCGCTGTTAGATGTTATGCTGCCCGATATCGATGGCTTTGAGCTGTTGCGCACGATTCGCGCCGGCCATACCTATCCCGTGATTATGCTGACGGCGCGTGATGCCCAGCAAGACAAGATCGAGGGACTTTCGCTCGGCGCGGACGATTACGTCGTCAAGCCGTTTCGCCCGCTGGAGCTGATCGCGCGCGTGCGTGCCCAGCTACGCCGTTACACCAGCTACGGCAGCCGTGCGCAAGCGACCGAGTCCCCGCTCATTCAGCTCGACGGCCTCGAGATCAACCGTGATGCCCATGCCGTGTCGGTGGACGGCAAGCCGGTTCGCCTGACGCCCATTGAGTATTCCATCTTGCTGTATCTGGTCGAGCACCGTGGCAGCGTGGTGGCCGTGGAGGACTTGTTCCGCGCGGTGTGGAACGAGGACTTTATGCCCGGCTCCAACAACACGGTGATGGTGCACATTCGCCATCTGCGCGAAAAGATCGGCGACGACGCCCAAAAACCGCGCTTTATCAAAAACGTCTGGGGCGTCGGCTACATCATCGAATAGCGCTTTTCGCTTGTGAGGATCTTGATATGGAAAAAGACGATAGGCAGGCATTTGAGGCCCCCGATCGACTCTTTGAATATGTAAGGTCGGTTGTCGACAATCGCGCGCTCGCGACGGTGCTGCTCTTTTTGCTGAGCTTGCTGCTGGTCGGCATTGACAACATCGCCGGCATCCTGGCGGTGCTGCTCATCGGCTTTCTGCTGATCGATCGCTTTGAAATCGTACGTCGTTGCGTGGTGATTGGCGGTGCCGCATCTGTCTCTTATACACATCTCCGAGCCCACGAGACTA
>CABSMN010000387.1 GCA_902478765.1 uncultured Collinsella sp. | reverse complement strand
CATCAGACCGCAGGGCTTGCCGTAGTAGTTGTTCTCGGTGCGCTGGCTCATCTGTGCGAGCGCGACGGGCTCAATGGCGGGCGCGCCCCAGAGCGTCTCCATGGCGCGGCCGTATGCGGCCTCGACGGCAGCGGAGCTGGAAAGGCCGCCGCCCGAGGGGACGGAGCAGGTGAAAGCAAAATCGAAGCCGTGAGGCTCAACGCCAAGGGCTGCAATCTCGTGGGCCATACCGCGCACGAGGCTTGCGGACGTGCCCTTCTCGGACTCCTGCACGTCTAGCGTGCCGAGCGCGATTTCAAACGTGGGATAGCCCTCGTCGGCTACGCGAACCTTGTTGGAATCGGTTGCCACGGCGATGCCGTCGACGGCGACATCGAGCGAGCCGGCGATAACGTGGCCACCCTCGTGGTCGGTGTGGTTGCCGCTGATCTCGGAACGGCCGGGCGCGTGCACGTAGAGCACCTGGCGGTCGCCGATGGGGCCAAACTCCTCCTCAAACAGCTTGGTAAGTGTGGCGAATGTCTTTTCGTCGGGCGTGGTCATGGGAGTCCTTTCCTTGGCGCGCACGGGTGAGTTTTGCGTCGTTATGAGTACGTTAACAACTTGAAGCGGCATGAACCAAGTGTTCACGATACCGCACGTTACGGGCTATGTTAACGTACTCATAACACATCGCTTGTCACTTTTTGAGAATCTGGTAATCGGTAGAAATTCAGCCGTGAACGGTACTGGCGTATGGACTTATAAAGCAGAAGAGATGCAGATAGAAAAAGTAGAGTACGTTAACATGCGTCCGACGATAGCGGGCCTCGGCGCGGGATGTATTTCTGCCCGGGCCGGCATTCACGCTATTCAGATCTCGCAAGGGTGAAGGTGATCCTGTGGCAAGGCGCCCGTCCAACGATACCAGTTCGCGTCCGGTCTCCATGGCCGACGTCGCCCGCGCTGCTGGCGTTTCGCAGCAGACGGTTTCGCGCGTCGCCAACGGCTTGCCCAACGTTAACGAGCAGACGCGCCAGCGCGTGCAGGCCGCTATGCAAGAGCTCGGCTTTCGTCCGAGTTATGCCGGTCGCTCGCTGCGCGACGGCCGTTACCATTCGGTCGGTCTGTGCGTCAACGATGTCACCAAGTTTGGGAATCTGACGATGATCGATGGTATTGCTAGCGCTGCCCGCGAGCATAGCTGCGCCATCACGCTGGTCGAGATGTCCAAGACCGAGGAGTTTTCGCTTGCCGAAGCCATGCGTCGCATGGCGGCCCTGCCGGTCGATGGCATCATCATCGGCATGAGCCGCATGGCGCCCGATTTTGAGACGTTTGATCCACTGCCGGGAATCGGCACGGTTATCGTCACCATGTACGCACATCCGCGCGTGACCACGGTCGATTCTGACCATTACGGCTGCTCGCTGTTGCTTATGGATCACCTGTTTGAGCTTGGTCACGAACAGATTCGCTATATCGGCGGCCCGTCGTTCTCGGTCGACGAGCAATTTCGTCGAGCCGGTTGGCAGGATGCGCTCGAGCGTAAACACATCGAGCCGGCAGAGCCGCTCGAGGGCGACTGGTCTGCCA
>CABSMN010000386.1 GCA_902478765.1 uncultured Collinsella sp. | reverse complement strand
CAGCCCCCTCGCGATCTCCCTGCACGAGGCCCCGCGCTCCAGCATCCTCTGGACCGTGTCCCGCTCGTGCCTGGTGAGCCTTCCGTAGGCCCTCGGGGCCGCCTTCTCGGAACCCTTCTTCCTCTTTCCGGACATGCCGTCCTCCGATCTCCCGGGGCCGGCCGGTCCGGCCCTCAGGGTACCGGGTTCCCACATTCATCCGCACATGTTCGGATGAATGTGGGAGTGTTCGGATGAAGTTGATAATCAAGGGTTTTTATGTTGATGGGTTAACAAATGGGATATTTGGGTATGGGTGTTGTCTCGTGCGGCTAAGATGTTTACCCGTTAGCATCATGTAAGCGAAAGGCGGTCGTCTCCCATGCAGCAGAACGACGAGACACGTTTCGAGGACTTTGTCGGACTGATCAGCGGGCTCTACAAGGAGATCCAGCGCATTAAGACATCCGAGGGCGCAAGGCTGGGCCTCAAGGGCTCCGACGTTATGTGCCTGTACTATCTTGAGCGCAGCAAGGACGGCCTGACTGGCGCTGACCTGGCTCGCATGGCAGGCGTGACCCGTGCCGCCGTCTCGCGCACGCTCGCGCATCTGGAGGAGGGCGGCTACGTCGAGGTCGACGACTCGGGTGATGCGGCCGTTAAGTATCGTGCCCCGGTGCGCCTGACCGCTCTGGGCGGCGAGAGCATGAGCGAGGCGGACCGCATCATTCGCGAGGTGCTCGACACCACCGGTAAGGCTATGGGTGTGGAGCAGCGCGAGCAGATGTATGCGTCGCTGCGTACGATTCTCAACACCCTGCGTGAGATCTAAGGCCGCCAAGGCATTTGCTTCCCATTAAAAACTGCATAGTCCCGTTTGAGCGCGTATGCCGTGCCGGGGCATTGCTGTCAAAATTCCCCGCGCGGGACCTGCGCAAGAAAGGATTCGTTATGTCCGTCCGCATTATTACCGATTCCGCAAGCGATATGTCGCCGGCGGAGCACCCCGCTCTGCGTGTTCTGCCGCTGTCCGTCACCTTTGGCACCGATGTGTATATGGATGGCGTCGACATCGATCACCAGCGCTTTTACGAGATGCTTGTGGAGCGCGATGAGCTGCCCAAGACCGGTCAGGTCAACCCGTACGCCTTTTCGCAGGCGATTGCCGAGGCGCGTGAGGCCGGCGATGAGGCCGTGATTATCACCGTGGGCGCCAAGCTCTCGGGCACCAACCAGAGTGCTCGTACGGCACTTGCCGAGGCGCCGGGCGGCGACATGTTCGTCGTGGACAGCAATAACGTGACCTTGGGCGAGCGCGTGCTGGTCGAGTATGCGCTGCGCCTGGTGGACGAGGGCCAGGGCGCGGCTCAGGTTGCGGCGGCTGTCGAGGCCGTGCGCGACCGCGTGGTCGTCATCGGCCTGCTCGAGACGCTGGAGTACCTGGTGCGCGGCGGTCGCCTGTCTGCTGCGGCCGGTGCCGTGGGTACGCTGCTCAACGTAAAGCCCGTGGTGGCTGCCGAGGACGGTCTGATCGTGCAGCTGGGCAAGGCGCGCGGTTCCAAGAACGGACGTAACCTGCTCAACCAGAAGGTCGAAAAGGCGGGCG
>CABSMN010000385.1 GCA_902478765.1 uncultured Collinsella sp. | reverse complement strand
GCGGATTCAGAAAGCGACGACACGGGACAGATCGAGCATTTCGTCCATGCACTGATAGGGAACGACGAAAACGCCGCGCCGATGTACGAGTACACCTATATCGGGCAGGCGACGAACACCGTTGCGGACCCCAACGCCAATTCTGCTGGTGTATCGGAGGACGAGCGTGGCGGCATCAAACCCTCGAGCGACAACGTACTGTTTACCGGCGTGCTCAGCGAAGCCCACATGAAGCTGGCAATGATTGCCGGCGTAGAATGCCTGTTCCGTATCGCCTCGGTGCGCTACGGCGACAATGGCCGCTCGCGCCTGGTGGTGCACACAAAGGCAAACGGCACGTGGTCCGCTCCCACGCCCGTGGACTTTCCCCTTGGGTTTGGCGAGGGCGACGTGGAGCGCGACGGCATATTCGATTACGACTTCGACGTGGTGGAATATACGGACGGAAGAGGAAACCAGGACGCCTACGTGCTGCTGCTCTCGGGCGAGCGCCCCGCCGGCGACAACACCCTTTTCGATACGGCAAGCACAGCCGGCATACTGTCCGTTGTGCGCCTGCGCATAAGTAATGACGAGATCCGCGTGGTGTCGCATACGTCATGGCGCAGCATCTCGCGCGGCCGCCTGCAAGAGGATGGCTACCATTGCCTGCAGTGCCCGCGCATCACGGTAGGCAAGACGCTGGTCGACGGACGCCTGTCGGGTGCCTACCTCCACCGCCGCGGAACCACCGCAGAGAAGGCGCTCGGCAGCGAGGCCGAGGTTGCGCTGGAATGCTTTACCCTGTGGTCGGATGATTTGGGCGACAGCCTGACGTTCCGCCAAGTTCTTCGCTTTCCGCAAGCACCGTCGAGTATCGAGCTGAGCGAGCCCGAGAATATCAACGGCAAAATGGTGGTGCCCGTTGCGTACGAGACCGCAGACGGTTGCGGCTGCGCATCGTACGCCGTGATCGGCCAGTCCATTGCGGGCTGGGGCGTTATGCCACCAGACGCCACGGTGCCCCATGCGGTGCCGTGGCCACAACATTCGGGCTTTTTGGCCACCGTCAACGAGCAGCTGCAGCATATTACTTGGACGCGAGGCGCATCGGCATTTGCAACGCAGCCCGTGGGTGCCGCAGGCTGTGGCCCGGCATCGTTTAGCGTAAGCAACAACGGCAGGTGCGCGCTCTATGTAGAGAACACCGATGGCAAGGTGGGGCAAACCTACGATGAAGAAGGCAACCCGGTAGCAGTAATGGGCAAGCACTTCCGCATCTTCGCCAGCACCTTGGCAGGCGATCTGTTCACGGAGCCGTTCGTGATGTGCGAGCTGGACCATCCCGTCGATCAGATAACGACATTTTTGACGTCGGGAGGCATGCTCTCCGCGCTCGCCACGCACATTGTGAGCGCGGAGAAGAGCGAGGCAGAGCTGCACGGCATCGAAGTGCCTCTGGTGGCGTGTGCCACTCCGACGGGCGCGGTCGCTACCTCGGGCGCGGTGGTGCCCGGAGCAGCAGGCGAATCCTTCATGGTCACGGTGCGAAACGACGGCAACACTTTGCTGACCGCCGGCACGATCGATCTGTACCGAGACTGTCT
>CABSMN010000384.1 GCA_902478765.1 uncultured Collinsella sp. | reverse complement strand
GAGGGCATGCTCGGCCGCGATGAAACCGGCGAGGGCTACATCAAGCTCAACTACTTCAACCTGTTCTGGGTATTCCTCGTCTGCTGCGTGCTCGGCCTGATCGCCGAGGACATCTGGCACATGACGGTCGACGACCCAGGCGTCTACCAGGACCGCGCCGGCATGCTGTTTGGTCCCTTCAGCCCCATCTATGGCTTTGGCGCCGTACTCATGACCATGGTGCTCAACCGCTTCTATAAAAAGAACCCCATCATCATTTTCCTGGTAAGCGCTGTACTCGGCGCGAGCTTTGAGGTGTTCGTGGGCTGGTTTATGCAGACCTCATTTGGCGTGGTCTCGTGGAGCTACTCGCACATGAAGCTGTTCGGCATGCCCGACCCACTCGCCGTCCTTACGGGCGGACGCACCTGCACGGGCTTTGCCTGCCTGTGGGGCCTGGGTGGCCTTATCTGGATCAAGCTGCTGCTGCCGAGGTTGCTCAAGCTCATCAACATGATTCCGTGGAAGAGTCGCTACTCGGCTACCGTCATCTTTACCGTCATTATGCTGGTCGACGGCGTCATGACGCTACAGTCGCTCGACTACTGGTACCAGCGCGTCAACGGCACGGAGCCGGATATTCCCGTCGCGCAGTTCTACGGCAAGTATTTCGATAACGATTACATGGAGAACCGCTTCCAGAGCATGACCATGAGCCCCAAGGATGCGACGCGCGTGTAGCGCCACGCAATGCCGAGATTTTCCAACGCACAGAAAAGCCCGCTGGCAGACTGATTGAACTGC
The DNA here is from genome assembly GCA_902478765.1 of uncultured Collinsella sp. Lineage (GTDB taxonomy): Bacteria > Actinomycetota > Coriobacteriia > Coriobacteriales > Coriobacteriaceae > Collinsella. Next base: position 803 of record CABSMN010000384.1, on the reverse strand, counting down.
CAGCGGGCTTTTTGTTGGCGAGTGCCGCTGCCGGCCTTACGCCTCGCGCTCGACCTCGCTCACACACTCATTTTTGATGGTACCGACGAGCGCCTGCAGCGCATCGACCACATGCGGGCGAATGTCCCCGCCAATGAGCACGAGCATGATGTCGTCGCCCACGGTAAGCTCGCCACTCGCCAGCCACACGCGCACATAGCCGATACCCGGCATCGCGCGCGTTGCCTCGATAGCGGCCTGCACCTTTTCGGCATCGAAGCCAAACACCATGCCGCCCACCTTATGCCCAGGCGCCACACCATCTGTCTCGACCCCACGCACCTCGGCCTTGGGCGTCGCACGCACCACGCCGTTGTGTGTCAGGTACATCCCACAATCAGCCGCCGAAACATCGGCCTTGGCTTCGCGCAGCCAAGCATCAACCGAAGGCATCGATTTGCCGCTTTCAAGCATCATTTCTCCTTTTGATTTCCAGGGTAGTCTTTTTGGGACGGGGCTCTTTTAGCTACTCTCGAACCACTTATTCCTCGACCGGCGTGAGCACCATGACGGCGCGCGTATTGCTAAATGACAGCGAACGGCAAGTCACAAGCGTTACGATCTTGGTTGCCGAAGCGGCACGATCGGTGGCATCGCTCGCCACGGCAGAGGCACCGTCGAGCATCTCGGACAGGTAATTCTTCAGTCCGTCATCGCCCTCAAAGTTGGGCGTGCGCGCCTTGGCATACGTGTCCTCGACCACCTTGGTCGCCAGCGGGCGCAACTTATACGTCGCATCGCGCGTGATGTAGTACACGTATTCC
>CABSMN010000383.1 GCA_902478765.1 uncultured Collinsella sp. | reverse complement strand
CGACCTGGTCAACAGCGTGCTCGGCGGCGACGGCATCTCGTCGGCGCTGTTTACCCGCGAAGATGTTCTGGCGCTGCTGGGCGGCGACGGGCGCTAACCCGCTCGGGTGGGGCCGCCAGGGCGGATAGCGCACGCTGCCCCATCGTCCCCGCCCGTTATGTGTTCATTTGCAATGCCGTGGATGGTTTGCTGCCTTTGGGCATAAGAACCATCAAGAACATTGGCACGTCAGCAAAGGAGAACATCATGGCGAAATTCTTTAAGGACCCCGACGGTAAGCTCATTGCCGCCCTTGGCAACGACGTTGCAACCCCTGCCGGTTGCACGGAACTGACCGCAAACACTGAGGACGCGGCGCACGAGAAGCACGTGCCTGTTGTCGAGACCGAGCGCGACGGTCACGTGATTCGCGCACGCGTTGGCTCGGTCGAGCACCCCAGCCTGCCCGAGCACTATATTGAGTGGATCGCCCTTGAGGCCGAGGGCCGCTTAGAGGTCCATTACCTTGAGCCCGGCATGAAGCCCGCGACGTTTTTTGCCGGCGGTTCCAAGACCGGTACCGTCTATGCCTACTGCAACCTGCACGGGCTGTGGTCCGCGACGTTCTAGGAGCGCGCCCCCGCTCGGGGTATCATAGCTAGCATATGCACATGCGAGCGCCGACTGCATCATGCGGCCGGCGCTTTTACTACGATTTCGATGGTTTACGACGGAAAGGGCTGAGCCATGAAGCTCGCGCTTGCACAGATCGATATGCGCCTGGGTGATATTGAGGGCATTTGCGGCCGCATCGAGGACCAGGCTCGTCTGGCCCACGAGCGCGGGGCGCGCGTGCTGTGCGTTCCGGCTCCGCTCTTTATGGGCGCCATGCCCGGTGGCCTGGTGGGCGCTGCCGACTTTGAGCACGACATGCTTGCCGGCTTGACTGGTGTCGCCGAGCGCATCCAGGAGCTTGACATGATCTGCATCGTGCCCGCGGCGGTTTCGTTTGAGGGTCAGCCGCTGCTCGACTACATGATGCTCAAGGACGGTCATGTGGTGCCGGCGCGTTCGAGCATTGCCCTGCAGCGTGGCGAGAACAACGACACGCGTTGGGCGCCGCCGGTGTTCGACGTGGACGGCGTGCGCATCGCCGTGATTTTTGACTTGGACCGCGAACTCGAGATGTTGCCGACCGGTGTTGACCTCATTGCGTATTTCCAATTCAATGCGTTTGACATGACCGACCGCGAGACTGCCGCCATTGCCGCCGTTCGCAGCGGCGCCTACCGCAAGATCGCATCCAAGCGCAGCGTGTGGTTTGCCTGTATGGCGCCGGTCGGTGCTTATGACGAGTCGGTGTATACCGGCGGTTCGTTTGTGCTCGACGACTGTGGTCGTGTGGTGGCCCAGGCGCCGTGTTTTGAGGAGAGCCTGCTGGTTCAGGAGATTCAGCGCGGCGTGATGCTCGATGCCCTGGAAGATCACGAACTGCCCGAGTTCCGTTCCGAGGAGTGGCTGTGGCAGGCGCTGGTGCTCGCCGTGCGCGACAACGCCCGAGCCCACGAGACTGCAGCTAATCTCGTATGCCGTCTTCTGCTTGAAAAAAAA
>CABSMN010000382.1 GCA_902478765.1 uncultured Collinsella sp. | reverse complement strand
TCGAGCACATCAAGCGCCCGATCAAGCAGTACGTCGTCGGTCTTAACCTCAAGGGTGTCACGAGCCGCATCGAGAAGGCTCTCTAAGTAGCTTTTCCTACACGACGCCGGGCCCGGGGCATGTCCCAGCTGCGGGCCCGACACATAGGACAAAGGGACATCCCCTTTGTCCTATTTTTGAGTTTTGGATTCCTTCGAAGGAGTTTGCACCATGAAGTTCTTTATCGATACCGCCAACCTTGACGAGATTGCCGAGGCCAAGAGCTGGGGCTGCCTGGCCGGTGTTACCACCAATCCGTCCCTGTACGCCAAGACCGGCGGTAAGCTCGCCGACTTTGAGCCCCATATGCTCAAGATCGCCGAGCTCTGCGAGGGTCTGCCCGTGTCTGCCGAGTCTACCGCCACCACGGCCGAGGGCATGATTGAGGAGGGCAAGCGCCTTGCCGCCCTCGCCCCCAACATTGTGGTCAAGCTCCCCGTCTGCGAGGCCGGCCTCGCCGCCTGCCGCGCGCTGGCCGATGCGGGCGTGCGTGTCAACATGACGCTCGTCTTCTCGCCGACGCAGGCCCTCATGGCCGCCAATGCCGGCGCCCGCTACATCAGCCCGTTTGTCGGCCGCTTTGACGACATCGCCGAGGACGGCATCTCGCAGCTCGACAATGTCGTGACCTGCATCAAGAACTATGACTGGACCGGTAAGAACGTCGACGACACCGTCGAGATCATCACCGCTTCGGTCCGCACGCCCAACCACGTGACCCAGGCGGCTCTTCTTGGTGCCGACATCGCGACCGTGCCCATGGCCGCTCTCAAGAAGTGCCTGCATCACCCGCTGACCGACCAGGGCCTCGCCTCTTTTGAGGCTGACTGGAAAAAGGTCGTCGCTCAGGCCTAACGAGTGGGTTGCCCCGGCATCGCGTCATCCGGTGCCGGGGTTGTTCTCAAGAGAGGAATTCGTATGACCAACCAGGAGCTGGCGAAGGTCGCCAATGAGGTCAGGAAGGGTGTCGTGACTGCGGTTCACGCGGCCAAGTCGGGACATCCGGGTGGATCGCTCGGTGCTGCCGACATCATGACTTATCTGTACTTTGAGGAAATGAATATCGATCCTGCCGACCCTCACAAGGCCGATCGCGACCGCTTTGTGCTCTCCAAGGGTCACGCGGCGCCGGGCCTGTATTCGGTGCTGGCACATCGCGGCTATTTTCCCGTCGAAGAGCTCGAGACGCTCCGCCATATTGGCAGCCGACTGCAGGGCCATCCCAACATGAACGACACCCCGGGCATCGATATGTCCACCGGCTCGCTCGGTCAGGGCATCTCTGCTGCAGTTGGAATGGCGCTTGCCGCTAAGCACTGGGGCGACAGCTACCGTGTCTACACGTTGCTGGGCGACGGTGAGTGCGAGGAAGGCCAGGTGTGGGAGGCGGCCATGTTTGCCGGCAACCATGCGCTCGACAATCTTGTTGCCGTCGTCGACCACAACGGCTTGCAGATTGACGGCACGATCGATGAGGTCAACTCGGCCATGCCGCTCGCTGACAAGTTCCGCGCCTTTAAGTCTGTCTCTTATACACATCTGACGCTGCCGACGAAGCTAGAAGTGTA
>CABSMN010000381.1 GCA_902478765.1 uncultured Collinsella sp. | reverse complement strand
GTAGTCTCGTGGGCTCGGAGATGTGTATAAGAGACAGTTCCTCGCTGCCCTGGGCCATACGGTCGATGTTTTCCTGTTCAATCCCAAAGAGCATATTCGCCTGTCGCTCGGCCGCATCCAAGCTTGCCGGCGTGTCGACCGTCAGCTCCTGAGCGCGCGCATTCTCACGCTCCTCGCGGATCTTCTCGATATTGCCCTTGACCTCATTGATCTTTGCCGCGTAGGCATCCGAATAGGAATTGAGGCTTTTGGCTCCCTCGACGATCACGTGGACCGCGGAGTAGGAAGAAGATGTCGCAGCGTCCTCGCTCACGTAGAACTTATAGTCCGCAGTCGAAGCAGCGCGAAAGGCGTTGACTGTCGAGTCGGAGCTCACATCGGTGGGATCGAGGACCTCGGCCGTAATGGTGTAATCGCCCGCGGCAAACTGGTCCTTGGCGCTTTGGTTCGACGAGCTCGCGTCATTGGCGGCAAAGCTCACGGTATCGCCGAGCGTTTTGCCCGATGCCTTCAGGAACTTCGATGTCACCGCAACCTCACCGGCACTCTCGGGCAAGTCGCCGCTCACCAGCACCGGCTGATCGATATTCTCCTTGGAAAGGCTCTGCACGACCACGCGCTCGCGCGTTGTGCCCACGGCGGTGTAGGCGGTCTCGGTGTAGATGCCCTCGGCCGTCTCGACGCCGTCGACCTCTTGAATGGCCGCAAGATCGTCGCGTGTAAGGCCATAGGTCGACTGCACATTAATGTCATAGACACTCTGCTGGTCAAAGTAGGCGTCAACCGAATCGCGCAGATCCTCGCAGCCCGCCTTAAGGCCGCACATCACACTCACGCCAAGCGCCGTGATGACCACGATTGACAAGAAGCGCTTAAGACTGCCTCGGATTGTGCGGTAGATGCCACGGCGAAAAACCGTCGGGACCATATCGTTTGAGCTTTGGGCAGTGCGGTAGGTCGTAAAATCCTGCTCGCGCCCCGTGTTCCGCGCGTCGCGGCGTTGGCTGTTTTGGCGATCTTGGTCCATGGGCGCTACCACTCGATCGTCTCGATCGGCACGGGATTTTGCTGGACCGTCTCGCTCTCCACGCGGCCGCTCTTAAAGCGAATCAGGCGATCTGCCATGGGCGCCAGCGCGGAGTTGTGCGTGATGATAATGACCGTGATGCCTTGCTTGCGGCAGGTGTCCTGCAGCAACTGCAAAATCTGCTTACCGGTTTTGTAGTCGAGCGCACCCGTGGGCTCGTCGCACAGGAGCAGCTTGGGATTCTTGGCCAGTGCACGTGCAATGGACACGCGCTGCTGCTCGCCGCCCGAAAGCTGCGCCGGAAAGTTGGCGAGGCGCCCGCCCAGGCCAACCTGGCGAAGCGTCTGTTCGGCATCGAGCGAATCGGGGCAAATCTGCGCCGCGAGCTCGACATTTTCGAGCGCCGTCAGGTTGGGGACCAGATTGTAGAACTGGAAGACAAAGCCGACATCGGCGCGGCGGTATTCCACAAGCTGCGCCTCGTTGGCGGAGCTCACGTCGCGCCCGTCCACCGTCACGGTGCCGGAGGTTACCGCTGTCTCTTATACACATCTGACGCTGCCGACGAAGCTAGAAGTGTAGA
>CABSMN010000380.1 GCA_902478765.1 uncultured Collinsella sp. | reverse complement strand
CGCCTTTATACCCGATTTAGAGCAAGGGGGACAGGTTAATCTGCACCAAGGTGGTGCAAACGTACCTATCCCCGATGCACCAAGATGGTGCAAAGAAGTCTGTCTCCAATGCCCCAATTACTTGGAGAGCTTGTCGACGACGCGTTCGATCTCGGCGAGCTTGGCGGCCTTGAGGTCTTCGTCGCCCGATTCGATTGCCGAAGTCACGCAGCCCTCGATATGCGCCTTGAGCACGTCGGCGTTGATGCGCGCAATGAGCGCCTGCGTTGCCATGAGCTGCGTGGAAATATCGACGCAGTAGCGGTCCTCCTCGACCATCCGCAGGATGCCGTCGATCTGACCGCGTGCCGTCTTGAGCATGCGGGTCACCGATTTATGGTCTGCCATCATGGCGGGTCCTCGTTTCTGGTCGGGGTGCGCGTGGGTCGTTACGCGGCGGTTACGGACAGGGCGTGGAACTTCTCGCCGGCGCCCTCGACAGCGGCGGCGAGCTGCTCGGCGGTCACGGTGTCGGCGCACTCCACCTGGACGGTCTGGGTCTCGTGATCGGCGTCGGCGTCGGTCACGCCGGCCACGTTGAGCAACGCCGTCTCGACGGTGGCGTCGCAGTGGCCGCACATGAGGCCGGAAGTCTTGATTGTGTATCGCATGGGTATTCCTCTCTGTTGTGTCGGCTTTCCCAGGCACCCGACCTTGACCTTCAAGCCGTCGCTCGCGTACCAAAGTACGCGTCGCTCCTCTTTCAGGTCAATCTCTGGCACCTGGAAAACCCGTTCTAAATGGACGTAATAGTGAGCCTATTTTGCCACTTTAGGCTTAAAGGTTCGCAGGCGCAGAGCATTGCTTACGACGCACACGCTCGACAGGCTCATGGCCGCGGCGCCGAACATCGGCGAGAGCTGCCAACCGGTGAGGGGGAAGAACACGCCCGCCGCCAGCGGAATGCCGATGCCGTTGTAGAACAGCGCCCAGAACAGGTCCTGCTTGATGTTGCGGATCGTGGCGCGCGAAAGCTTGATGGCGCGCGCAACATCCATGAGGTCGCTGCGCATGAGCACCACATCTGCCCCTTCTTTGGCGATGTCGGCGCCGGTGCCGATCGCAAGGCCCACGTCGGCGCGCGCCAGGGCGGGGGAGTCGTTGATGCCGTCGCCCACCATGGCGACCTTGCCGCCCGCATCCTGCAGTTCGCGCACGTGACGTTCCTTGTCGGCGGGGAGAACGTCGGCGATGACCTGTTCGCTGCTCAGCCCCACGCGGCGGGCGATAGCCTCGGCTGTCACGCGGTTGTCGCCGGTGAGCATGCGCACGTCGACGCCGAGCTTGCGGAGTGCGGCGATGGCCTCGGCGCTCGTCTCTTTGACCTCGTCAGCCACGGCGATGGTACCGACAAGCTCGCTGTTCTTGGCAAAGAACAGCGGTGTTTTGCCCTCGGTGGCAAATTGCTCGGCAACGCCGGCGGGCACCTCCGCGCCCAGCTCGTTCATCAGGCGCACGTTGCCGGCTGCGATGACATTCTGTCCCTCGCGCGCCGTAACGCCTCGTCCAGGCACGGCGACAAAGTCCTCGACCATGCGTGCGACGATTCCGCGCGCCTCGCACTCGGCCATAATCGCCTC
>CABSMN010000379.1 GCA_902478765.1 uncultured Collinsella sp. | reverse complement strand
ACAACGGGCAGGGCCTTGATATAGCAGCGCTCGCAGATGTTGGCGTAGGCCTGCTTCATCTTGTCGTACTCCTCCTGCAGACTCTCCTGCGTGGCAGAGAAGCTGTAGGCGTCCTTCATGATGAACTCGCGGCCGCGCATCAGGCCAAAGCGGGGACGGAACTCGTCGCGGAATTTATCCTGGATGTGATAGAGATTCACCGGCAGCTGCTTGTAGGAACGCAGCTCGTTGCGCACCAGAGCAGTCACGGTCTCCTCGTGCGTGGGACCGAGCACGAACTCACGGCCGTGGCGGTCATCAAAGCGCACGAGCTCCTTGCCATAGGCATCGATACGGCCGGATTCGCGCCACAGCTCGGCATCGACCATGATGGGCATCATGAGCTCCTGGGCGCCGGCAGCGTCCATCTCGTCGCGCACGATGTTCTCGATCTTGCGAATCGAGCGCCAAGCAAGCGGCAGATAGGAATAGAGACCGGCGGCCTCCTTGCGAATCATGCCGGCACGAAGCAGCAGGCGATGGCTCGCAAGCTCGGCGTCGGCCGGATCCTCTTTGAGCGTCGGAGCATAAAGCTTAGACATATACATTGCTCGAGTCATTTATTTCTCCTCAATAAGCTTGTCGACCTCGGCCATTAGCGCGTCGACAATTTGGTCCTCAGCTACTTTACCAATGATCTGGCCGTGCGAAAAGAGCAGGCCCTGACCTCGTCCGCAGGCAACACCCAGGTCGGCGTCAGAGGCCTCGCCGGGGCCATTGACCGCACAGCCCATCACGGCAATCGAAAGCGGCGCGGAGTAGTTCTTAAGCCGCTCGGTGACCTCCTCGGCGATAGGAATGAGGTTAACCTGGCAGCGAGCGCACGTGGGGCACGAGACGATCTCGGGACCACGGCGGCGAAGGCCGAGCGACTGCAGAATACCCCAGGCGACCGGCGGTTCCTCGACCGGATCGGCCGTGAGCGAGACGCGCATGGTGTCGCCAATGCCCTCGGAAAGCAGAATACCCAGGCCCACAGAGCTCTTAATGGTGCCCTGGAGCTTGGTTCCGGCCTCAGTCACGCCCAAATGAAGCGGAACATGGGGGATTTCGCGCGACAGGGCACGATAGGTGTCAAGCGTCGTGGACACGCTATGAGCCTTGGCGGAAAGCACGATATTGGTAAAACCGCGGTCCTCAAAATGTTTGACGAAACGCTCGCTCGATATCACAAGCTTTTCGGGCTGCGTAAGGTCATCGCGCTCGGCGATATCCTGCTCAAGCGAGCCGGCGTTCACGCCAATGCGAATCGCGCACCCAGCGGCGCCCGCGGCATCGATCACAGCGTCGACCTTGGCCCAATCGCCAATGTTGCCGGGATTGATGCGGAGCTTAGCGGCACCGGCCTTAACGGCGCCAATGGCGAGCTTATGGTTAAAGTGGATATCGGCAACGATCGGCACCGGAGACTCCGCACAAATCGTGCGAAAGCCCTCGAGCGCAGCCTCAGTGGGCACGCTCACGCGCACAACATCACAACCCGCCTGGGCAAGCGCACGCACTTGCGCAAGCGTTGCCTGGGCGTCGGCGGTATCGGTGCAGGTCATGGACTGTCTCTTATACACATCTCCGAGCCCACGAGACTAC
>CABSMN010000378.1 GCA_902478765.1 uncultured Collinsella sp. | reverse complement strand
AGACAGATGTATCACTTTGTGACGGGCTTTACGGCCAAGATCCCCGGCACCGAGGTCGGCGTCACCGAGCCCACGCCCACGTTCTCTTCGCTGTTTGGCGAGCCGTTTATGCCGCTCGACCCCATGGTCTATGCCAAGATGCTCGGTGAGCGCATCGCCGACGGCCGCACGCGTGTGTACCTGGTCAACACCGGCTGGATCGGCGGCGGCTACGGCGTGGGTCATCGCATCGAGCTTGCCTACACGCGCGCCCTGGTGGCCCGCGCCCTTGACGGCACCATCGAGGACAGCGAGTTCGTCCACGACGATATCTTTAACGTCGACATTCCCACGACGTGCCACGGTGTGCCTGACGGCATCCTGGTGCCGCGCCAGTACTGGCAGAGCACCGCGCGCTATGACGAGGCCGCGCACAATCTGGCGGTGATGTTCGAGGAGAACTTCGAGAAGAAGTACTCGCACCTGCCCGAGTCCGTCAAGGCCGCCGGTCCGCACGCTCAGGCGCACGCCGACGCCCGTCATCGCGGCCGCGGCCTGCTGGGACTCCGACACTAGCGTTGCTTCAGACCCAAAACCACCATAAAGGGGACAGGCACCTTTGTGGTGGTTTTACTCGCGCGGATGACTCGGGTTACAATACGCCTGACATATTGCCCCCTTCTCCGGATGGGGGCAGCGTAAGCGCTCTTGTGGCGGCACCGTAGGACTTTGAAGGTGGCCGTCGTAAGGGCGCTTTTTGTTTAGGCGCCCTCGCTCGGGCGCGCACGATGAAGGGAGAGCGCATGAAGAGCTTTATTGCCGAGGATTCGTTTTGGGAGCTATTTCCGCAGGCGGCTGTCGGTGTTGTGGTCGTAAAGGGCATGAAGCCCGCGACTCAGATTCCTCAAGAGGCCGTGGACGCGATTGCGGCGTTGCTCGACCGCGCCAATATCGACGCGGAGCGTCATCTGACCAGCGATACTATCAGCGAGAACGCACCGGTCAAGGCATGGCGCGAGGCTTATCGGCTGTTCAAGACCAAAAAGGGCGCGCGTTGCTCAATTGAGAACCTGCTCAAGCGCGTGCTCAAGGGCAAACCGGTGGGCCACATTACGCCCGCGGTGGACATCTACTACACGGTGTCGCTGACCTACGCGCTGCCCGTTGGCGGCGAGGACCTGCATACGATTGAGGGGGATCTTCGCTTGAAGGTGACTGACGGCGGCGATGCGTTCCTGCCACTTGGCGAGGAAACAGATGACCCGACGCTGCCCGGCGAGCTCGCCTACATCGATGATGCGGGCGCCGTATGCCGCTGCTGGAACTGGCGCGATGGCGTTCGCACGGCGCTGTCCGACGATTCGGCCGATGCATTCCTGGCGATTGAGTGCGCGGAGCCCGAGCGGATGGGGGATTGCCAGGCTGCCGTTGATCGTCTCGCCGAGTTGCTCGAGCGCTATCTGGGAGCGACGGTTGTCGTTAAGACGCTTGTGACCCGCGACAATCCCTGCGTGGAACTGTAACGACGCCTGCGGATCATGTTCGCCGGTCAAAACCACCACAAAGGTGCCTGTCCCCTTTGTGGTGGTTTTTATGTTGAGGTTGATTTCCGATCTCAGCCGAACACATTGAGCGGATAGGCCGTTCC
>CABSMN010000377.1 GCA_902478765.1 uncultured Collinsella sp. | reverse complement strand
GGGCTCGGAGATGTGTATAAGAGACAGTCCCTATACCGTGGGTGGCGGTTTCCGCGACTTGGCGGGCATGCGGACCATGGTTGCCGCCGGTGCCGATAAGGTGTCGCTCAACTCTGCCGCCGTGCGCGACCCGTCGCTGATTAGCCAGGCTGCCGCGGCGTTTGGTAGCCAGGCCGTGGTCGTGGCGATCGATGCCAAGCGCGTCGGTTTGCCCGGCGCATCTGGTGCCGACAAGTGGGAGGTCTTCACGGCGGGCGGCCGCAACGCCACGGGCATCGACGCGGTGGCGTGGGCCGAGGAGGCGGCTCGTCGCGGCGCCGGCGAGATCTTGCTTACCAGCATGGATCGCGACGGCACCAAGGCCGGCTTTGACCTGGCGCTCACCCGCGCCGTGGCACGTGCGGTGCCGATTCCGGTGATTGCGAGCGGCGGCGTGGGCACGCTCGAACATTTTGCCGAGGGCGTGATCGAGGGCGAGGCCGATGCCGTGCTGGCGGCGAGCGTCTTTCACTTTGGGACGTTCAGCATTCGCCAGGTGAAGGAGTATATGGCGTCGCAGGGTATTCCTGTGAGGTTGGACTTCTAATGCTGCGGGCTTCGCTGCGGCTTGCCCAGGCACCGCATCTTGCCGCTCAAACCGTCGCTCGCGTACCAAAGTACGCGTCGCTCCTCTTTCGCGGCAACCTGCGGCACCTGGACAACCCTCGCCGACCGGCGATGTTTAAATTGGGGAATTGAAATGAGAGAAATTACTACTCCAGCGGATCTTAAATACGACGCCAAAGGATTGATTCCTTGTGTTGTTCAGCAGTATGACACCGGCGAGGTGCTTATGGTTGCTTGGATGAACGAGGAGTCGGTGGGGCTGACGCTCAAGACCGGTACCACGTGGTTTTGGAGCCGCAGCCGTCAGGAGCTCTGGAACAAGGGCGCGACGAGCGGCAATAAGCAAGAGGTCAAGGAGCTCTGGGCCGACTGCGATAACGATACACTGCTGGTCAAGGTCGACTCGCCGGGTCCGGCCTGCCATACCGGCAACCGTACCTGCTTCTTTAAAAAACTCGCGTAGGGCGGGCGCTCGATTAGACGCTCGGCCACCAGAAAGGATTGAACCATGGGTGTGCGCACCGCAAACGTTCAGGATGGAAATATCGGTGAGACGCTGACAGGTCTGGCCGAGGTGATTCACGGTCGTCGCGATGCGTCGCCACAGGAGAGCTACACCGCTCGTCTGTTGACCGACGTCGAGGACGAGCTGCTCAAGAAGCTTGCCGAGGAGGCGAGCGAGGTCATCATGGCCTGCAAGGATAACGACCACGATCACATTCGCTATGAGGCCGGCGACCTGGTCTACCACTTGCTCGTGACGCTTGAGCGCTACGGCATCACCCTCGACGAGTTGGCCGGCGAACTCAACGCCCGCCGCCACTAGTCGTTTGGGACAGTCTTTGTTGGTGTAACGGGGTCATGGAAGTTGCGGTGAAATAGGGACTGTTTAAGCGCTTCATCAGGCAAAACAATCCCTATTCCACCGCAACTTATGAAGGGATGGCTAGTCGAGGGGTGTGGGTTCCCATTCGCCGTTGGGGTGGGGCTGTCTCTTATACACATCTGACGCTGCCGACGAAGCTAG
>CABSMN010000376.1 GCA_902478765.1 uncultured Collinsella sp. | reverse complement strand
CAGCGTAGTCTCGTGGGCTCGGAGATGTGTATAAGAGACAGGCCCTCGATGGCGCTGGAGATAGCGTCGGAGGAGCCACCGGTCAGTGCCTTCTTGAGCTTGTTGGAAGTCTCGCGCAGCTCGGCCTGCAGGTTCTCCACGCGGGCGGGAACCTCATCCACGCGGCACTTGAGCGCAGTAGCGGCGGCGTCGACGAGCGCCAGACGGTCGGCCATATAGTCGAGAGCGCCCTTAGAGGTCACGGCCTCAATACGGCGGACGTTGGAGCCCGTAGAGGACTCGGAAATGATCTTGAACAGGCCGATCTCGGCGGTGTTGGCGGCATGGGTGCCACCGCAGAGCTCACGGGAGAACGGCTGGTCCTCGGCGCCCACGGAGACAACGCGGACGACGTCGCCATACTTCTCGCCAAACAGGGCGACAGCACCGGCGGCCTTGGCCTCGTCGATGCCCATGACGCGGGTCACGACCGGCTTGGAGGCGAAGATCTGCTGGTTGACCAGGTCCTCGACAGCCTTGAGCTGCTCGGAGGACAGGGCCTCGAAGTGTGTGAAGTCAAAGCGCAGGTGCTCGGGCGTCACCAGCGAGCCAGCCTGGGAGACATGCTCGCCCAGGACCTGCTTAAGCGCGGCATCGAGCAGGTGGGTGGCGGTGTGGTTGCGGCGCAGGAAACCACGGCGCTCGGCGTCGAGCGCGGCGGTCACGGTAGCACCGACGGTCAACGTGCCCTCGGCAACGTGGGCGACGTGAGCATACAGGCCATTGTGGTTCTTGGTATCGGAAACGGTCAGCGCAACGCCCTCGGCGGAAAGCTCGCCGGCATCGCCCTGCTGGCCACCCATCTCGGCGTAGAACGGGGTGCGGTCGAGCACGACCTCGACGTCCTCGCCCACGGCAGCGGACTCGACGGACTCGCCATTGCGAACGATGGCGACAACCTTGGCGCTCTCGATGACGTCGTTGTCATAGCCGTCGAACTCGGTCGCGGCAACCTTGTCGGAAAGCTCGACCCACACGTCGTTGAAGCTGCCCCAAGCATCGCCCTTGGCGTTGGCGCGAGCGCGGGCCTTCTGGTCCTCCATGCAAGCGGTGAAGCCGTCCATATCGACGTCGTGGCCAGCGGCGCCGGCGATCTCGACGGTCAGGTCGATGGGGAAACCAAAGGTGTCGTGCAGCTTAAAGGCAACGTCGCCCGGAAGGACAGTACCCTCGGCAAGCGCGGCCAGGGCCTCGTCCAGGTAGACGCGACCGTTGTCGAGCGTCGTGGAGAAACGCTCCTCCTCGGAAGCGACGATACCCTTAACGAGCGCGACGTTCTTGAGCAGCTCGGGATAGGCCTCGCCCATCTGGGCGTTGACCTCGTCAATGAACTTGGTCAGGAAGGCGCCCTCGATGCCCAGCAGGCGACCGTGGAACACGGCGCGGCGGAGCAGGCGGCGAAGGACGTACTCGCGACCCTCGTTACCGGGGAGAATGCCGTCCGAGATCATAAAATCGACGGCACGAGAGTGATCCGCGATGATGCGCAGGGAGCGGCTGGCACCGGAGTAATCGTCGGCGTCATAGGTCTTGCCGCTGATCTTCTCGCCCAGCTTGATGAGGTGCTGCATCAGATCGCCGTCGTAATTAGCGGTCTTGTGCTGCAT
>CABSMN010000375.1 GCA_902478765.1 uncultured Collinsella sp. | reverse complement strand
TGGCCCCGCTGGTCAACGACCTCTCGCCGGCCAATCGCGATGTCACCGTTATCGAGATGACCAAGACGCTCGCCGCCAACGAGGGCGGCGCCGGTCGCGCGGTGCTCATCACGCGCATGCTCTCAAAGGGCGTTCACGTGCTGACCGAGGCCAAGGTGACCGAGATTACCGAGGATGCCATTAGCTACGAGAAGGACGGCGAGGTCCACACCATCGCCGATGCCGATACGCTGGTGCTTGCCATGGGCTATCGTCCCAATACCAAGCTGGCCGACGACCTGGCTGCAGCCGGTGTTGCCACCCACGTGCTGGGCGATGCCCAGAAGTGCGGCAACATCCGCGACGCCATCGGCGACGGCTACAAGGTCGCCTGCGAGCTGTAGGCTTTTGGCAAATAGGGGAACGACCGCCTTGCAGTGGCTCAAGCGATAGCAAATCAAAAAAGGCGCCGCGACACGTGGATTGTCGCGGCGCCTTTTGCTTGGCGGTTTGTTGGGGGTTGGTGCGCCCCGTGGGCCTTATTACAGACCCAAGAGCTCCTTGACCTTGGCGATGATGGCCTCGTCGGTAGCGTTGGCAAAGAAGTACTCCTGGAAGTGCTCACCAGCGAGGGCGCCCTTCACCAGATCCTGATCGATCTCGCCCAGGACGTCGACGAGCGGACGCATGGTCACAGCGCGCACGCCGTCGAGGATCTTCTTGTTGCGCTGCTCGGGCTCAACGCGCTCGGCGGGGTAGCCGTTGCCCGAGCCAAAGCCAAAGAGCTTCTCGAAGGTGTACTCGAGGTTGAGCTCCTGGCCCCAGCCGTTCTTGAGGGCGAAGGGCATGGCGACGGCGTTGCCATCGTTGACCTGGGCAAAGGTGTAGGCATCCAGCGGGTCGGCAACATGGCCGCACAGCACGCCGGGGAAGGAGTTGCAGGCGAGCATGGCGCCCTCGCCGGTGCCGCAGCCGGTCACGACGTAGTCGGCAGCGCCGGAGTTGAGCAGCACGGCGGCAAGAATGCCGTTCTGCACGTAGGTGAGAGGCTTGGAGTCGGCGTCGGCATACATGCCATAGTTAAAGACAGTGTGGCCCATGGGCTCGACAACCTTCTTAAGGGCAGCCTCGATCATGGGGTTCTTGGAGTTCTGAGAATTCTCGTTGATTAGAGCGATCTTCATTGCGAAATACCTTTCCTATTTCTAACTTGCGGTGAAATACGGACCGTCTTGCCTGGTAGAAGTCAAAATCAATCCCTATTTCACCGCAACTACTAAATGAACCTAAATGTGGGAGCGCGGTGAGCGAGCGGGCTTGAGACGGAGCAGGTTGCCTTGAAAGAGGAGGGAAGCGTACTTGGGTACGCGACCGACGATTGAAAGGCAAGATGCCCGTCTCAAGCCCGCGCAGCGCCTACTGGGGCTGCTTGCCGATGTAAGCCAGAATGCCGCCGTCGACGTAGAGGATGTGGCCGTTGACGAAGTTCGACGCGTCGGAAGCCAAGAACACGGCGGGGCCCTTCAGATCCTCGGGCGTGCCCCAACGGGCGGCCGGCGTCTTGGCAATGATGAACTGGTCAAACGGGTGGCGGCTGCCGTCGGGCTGCGTTTCGCGCAGCGGTGCGGTCTGCGGGGTGGCGATGTAGCCGGGTCCGATGCCGTTGCACTGG
>CABSMN010000374.1 GCA_902478765.1 uncultured Collinsella sp. | reverse complement strand
TTTATGCCTTTATCAGGCCTTTTTAGGAACTAATCCACCGCAACTTTTTTATTTGCCCTTGGGCTTGCTGGCGTAGAACTTCTTCTTTTTTGGTTTGCCGGCGGGGGAGGGCCTGCTGTCGCAGGTTGGCACTGCTGCGCGAGGCTTGCGAGCCTCGGGGTTGCGCAGCTCCTCGACGCGTTCGGCAATTTCCTCGGCACTAAAGCCGACTTCGGCCATGGCGTCCTCGATGGGCAGACGGCGCACGATATAGCAGTGGTGCACCTTCTGGTTGCGTGCGAAGTCCTCGGGAATGGTCTGCGAGGTGATGTCCTCCAGCACCACGCCCGCGCGGGCAAGCTTGCGCGTCTCGGGACGGAAGCCGCGCAGGTTGCAGCTAAAGATGGCATGGCCGCCCTGCGCGAGCAGGCGCGACACGCCGGCCAGCAGCTCAACATGGTCGCGCTGGACATCCCAGGTGCGGCGGCCCATCTTGGACGAGTTCGAGAACGTGGGCGGGTCGACAAAGATCAGGTCCCAGCGGTTGCGCGTCTGGCGCTGATCGCGAATCCAGGCGAGCACGTCGTCACGCACAAAGTGATGCTGCGGCCCCACAAAGCCGTTCTGGCGCATGTTGCGCTCGGCCCAGTCCAGATAGGTATTGGAGAGGTCGACCGTCACGGTCTCCTCGACGCCGCCATCGGCCGCGTAGCAGGTGGCAGTGCCGGTGTAGGCAAACAGATTGAGGAAGCGGCGCGCCTGCTTGGCGTGCTCGCGCACCAGGTTGCGGGTGACGCGGTGGTCCAAGAAGATGCCGACGTCCAGGTAGTCGTCAAAGTTGACGGCAAAGGTGAGGCCGCCCTCTTCGATGAGCGGCAGGCGACGACGCGCGATATTGGCGCGCTCACCCGAGCCGCCCTTGCCGGCGCCCTGCTTGCCGTACTGCGAGCCGCCGCGCGAACGCATGCGGGCCTTGGCGTGCACATGCTCGGCGGGAACATCTAGGATGCGCGGCGCGATGGCCAGAATGTCGAGCATACGGGCCTGGGCCAGTGCGGGGTCGATGGTCTTGGGCGCGGCGTATTCGGCGATGACGAGCCAGCGGCCCGGCGTCTGCGGGCAACCCTCGTACAGGTCGATAGCGGCGGAGTAGTCGGGCAGGTCGGCATCGTAGACGCGGTAGCAGCTCACGCCCTCGCGCCTGGCCCACTTGCGGCGCAGACGGGCATTCTTGCGCAGGCGGTTGGCGAACTGCTCGGACTCGGGGATGAGCACGGGCAGCGGCTTGCCGTCGCCCAGGTCGAGCATGGCGGCAGGCTCGGGCATGGCGGAAGCGGCGGCTTCATCGTTGACTTCGTTGGCATCCGCAGCCTCGGCCTCGGCATCCGCACTGGTCGCAGCCTCAAACGCTGCGGCGGCGTGGTCGAGCGAAGGCCAGACTTCGACGGTCGCCTCTTCGTTGTTGGGCATGACGGCGATCGAGCGCTCGGGCTCGGTGTGGAGCGCGCGGGCCAGCAATCCGTCGCGGGTGAGCGCGGCGACCGGCGCCGCGGCAAGCTCGGGCGCGCGGCGCAACTCGCCGATGAGCGTCATGGTGTCATGCATGAGCGAAAGCGGTGTCTCGTTCGTATCCGCGACCACGGCGGCGCCGGCGACAGCGCCCGCGTGGTCCAGTAC
>CABSMN010000373.1 GCA_902478765.1 uncultured Collinsella sp. | reverse complement strand
GTGGCCGCACGGGTGCGCTGCTCGTCGAGATCAAGGTGCAGGTCCCCACAAATCTATCTGATGACGAACGCGATGCCATGACCAAGCTGCGCGAGATCGACACACGCGACTATCGCGAGAAGGTCAACCGTTACAAGGCGACGTACTAGGGCGGTCGTGGCGCACGCCCGCGCCCGCGGGCTTATGATGGACGATAGCGAGACGGAAAGGGGTCAGGTAGCATGGCCGAGGACAATAGGAATAAACCGCTGTACATGATCAGCGTGGCGGCCGAGTTGACCGGCATGCATCCGCAGACTCTGCGCGTCTACGAGTCCAAGGGCCTGGTGAACCCCCAGCGCTCGGGCGGCAACACGCGTCTGTATTCGCGTGCCGATATCGAGCGCCTGGAGCTCATCAACCAGCTGACTGACGAGGGCATCAACCTTGCCGGCGTGGTGCGCATCCTCGATATGAAGGAGCGTGCCGAGGAGCGCGAGCGCGAGAACGAAAAACTCCGCGCACGCGTGCGCCAGCTCGAGGACGAGCTGCACGAGTACAAGATGCAGAAGAAGATCACCGCCCTGGCCCCGCGCGACGGCTCGGTCAACCCCGAGCAAGTCATGCGCAAGCTGCTAGGTACGGGTAGCGACCTATAGCTCCGCCGACGCTGCCGGGCACTCATTGGGGACAGACTTAAATGAGTGCCCGCAGAATGAGAGTGGATAATCTCCCGTTTTTGGCCTGTTTGCAGGCTCAAAGTGGGAGATTATCCACTCTCGTCATTTCGGCGTCTAAGTCTGCCCCCGGCACCCAACTCGTTCTTTGCTTTACTGAGATAAAGTGAACGTACAGATTCGTAACCCGCTGGCAACCGTTCTATGGCACGATATTGAACGAATGTATGCTATGCGCCCAAATCTTTTGGGCAGAGTGGGAGACAGTATGGTCAAGCTGTACGAGGACGGCATCTACCTGCGCGGCGGTAGCGAGGTTGTGCCTGTGGCCGAGGCTGCTGAGCGTGGCATTACGCAGGCGCCCGAGGATGCCAAACGCGGCACCATCGCGTATTCGATCCTCCAGGCACACAATACGTCGGGCGACCCCGAGGCACTCAAGATTCGCTTCGATGCCATGGCGAGCCACGACATCACCTTTGTCGGCATCATCCAGACGGCGCGCGCTTCGGGCATGGAGCAGTTCCCGCTGCCTTACGTGCTCACCAACTGCCATAACTCGCTGTGCGCCGTGGGCGGCACCATCAATGAGGACGACCACGTCTTTGGCCTTTCCGCAGCCAAGAAGTACGGCGGCATCTTCGTTCCGCCGCACATCGCCGTCATCCACTCCTTTATGCGCGAGAACTTCGCCGGTTGCGGCAAGATGATCCTGGGTTCCGACTCGCACACCCGCTATGGTGCCCTGGGTACCATAGCCGTGGGCGAGGGCGGCGGCGAGTTGGCAAAGCAGCTGCTGCGCGACACCTACGATGTCGCCTATCCCGGCGTCGTGGCCATCTACCTCACGGGCGCCCCGCGCCCCGGCGTCGGCCCGCACGACGTGGCGCTCGCCATCATTCGCGCCGTCTTTGCCAAGGGCTACGTCAAGAACAATGTCATGGAGTTTGTGGGCTGTCTCTTATACACATCTCCGAGCCCACGAGACTACGCTGCATCT
>CABSMN010000372.1 GCA_902478765.1 uncultured Collinsella sp. | reverse complement strand
CGGAGATGTGTATAAGAGACAGCGCCGAGATGTATGCGCTGCTGACCGGCGACAAGGCCGTTGACCTGGCCGAGTTCTACATCGTCTCCGCTGTTGAACTGACCCAGGGCGAGGAGCTCTCCGTTGCCATCGAGGCTGCCGAGGGCGAGTGCTGCGACCGTTGCTGGAACTACCGCACCACCGTCGGCGAGTACAACGGCCACGCTCACATCTGCAAGCGCTGCGCGAATGCCCTTTAAGGCACGGTAACTCGGCATTTTAGATATAGGGAGAATTTGGGCGCCTTCGGCCCATTTGCTCCGCTGAATAAAAGCGGCATTCTGTTTTTCGGAATGCCGCTTTCGTTTTTAGCTGGTTATTTAGCTTGCGTTGGTGGATATGTCGTGCGTTCTGCGTATGGCAATATAAGATGGTTAATTGCGTTAAACGTAATTCGATGTTCTTGAGGGTAGGGGATTGATTTGGGTCGTTCTGCGGATATGACGCCGCCTTTGCGTTGGCGGTTGGGTGTTGCTGGTGGCGTGGCGTTGGCCGTGCTGCTTGTTGACCAGCTGACCAAGCTTGCGGTTCGTGCCGTTGGCGATGCTCTGCATGTGACTGTTATCCCCGGTGTGATCGACTTCCTTTTCGTGCGTAACATCGGTGCCGCCTTTAGCATGGGCGAGGGACATGGCCTCGCGTTTGCCGTTCTGGCGCTCGCGGTTATTGTCGCCATTGCCGTGTACCTGGTTCGTGCACCCCAGCTTGCCCATTTGGAGGTCATAGGTATGGCTATGGTCGTGGGCGGCGCCATTGGCAATGCGATCGACCGTCTGGCTTTTGGCTTTGTGACCGATTTTATTGCCACCACCTTCATCGACTTCCCCGTCTTCAATGTGGCCGATGTCGGCATTACGGTCGGTGTGGTGCTTGCCCTCATCGGCTACATGTTCTTGAGTCCTGCGGCCCGTGAGGTCGACGCGACCGCCGAGCTCAACGCCCGTGACGAGGCCCGCGCTAAGCGCAAGGCCCAGCAGCGTGGGGAGCGTGCCCGCAAGATTCGCGAAAGGAGCGAGCGCTAATGGCCGACATCCATATCCTTGTTGCCGACGATGCCGCTGGCCAGCGTCTTGACGCCTATCTGGGCGCTAATGACGGCTGTCCCACGCGCTCTGCCTGCGCGCATCTGATCGAGGGCGGTGCCGTTGCCGTCAACGGCGAGACATGCCTGTCAAAAAAGTATGCCGTGCGCTCCGGCGACCGTATTTCGGTCGATTTGCCCGAGCCGCACGATCCCACCGATGTGATTCCCGAGGCCATTCCCCTCGATATCCGCTACGAGGACGACTACCTCATCGTGCTCTCCAAGCAGCGCGGTCTGGTGTGCCATCCCGCCCATGGCCACGAGAGCGGCACCCTTGCGAACGCCTTGGTCTATCACTGTGGCATTGACCATCTGGGCACCGTGCAGGGCGAGGACCGCCCCGGCATCGTGCATCGCCTGGATCGTGACACCTCGGGCCTTATGCTCGCGGCAAAAGACGACGACACCCAGCGCGCGCTCCAGAATCTCATCCGCACGCGCACGCTCGACCGCCGCTACATTACGCTCGTCCACGGCCACATTGCCATGGACGAGGGTACCATTAACCTGTCTCTTATACACATCTCCGAGCCCACGAGACTACGCTGCA
>CABSMN010000371.1 GCA_902478765.1 uncultured Collinsella sp. | reverse complement strand
AAGAGACATGCCGCCGGGTGCGGCCGAACTCACGGCGGTCTCTAAGTACTGCCTGTGTTACGAAAAGACCGCCTACCTGCACGGATTTACCTACTGGGAATCGGATTATGAGAACCGAGGGGATATTTAGACCATGAGCACAAGGGACTTTTTTAAGAACTCCGTCTTGGAGGCGTTCGGTCAGGTCGACCCTGCCAAGATCGGCCTGTCGCTGCTCGTGGCGCTCGCCATGGGCATCCTGATCTACTACGTGTACAAGCGCTTTTTTACCGGTGTGGTGTATTCGCGTAGCTTTGCCGTGACGCTCGTGGGCATGTGCGTGCTTACATGCATGGTCACGCTCGCGATCTCGACAAACGTGGTCATCTCGCTCGGTATGGTCGGTGCTCTGTCTATCGTCCGCTACCGTACGGCGGTCAAGGACCCGCTCGACCTGCTGTATCTGTTTTGGGCCATTACCACAGGCATTACGGCAGGCGCCGGCATGTATGCGCTCGTGGGGCTTACGGCAGTGGTGATCGTGGTGATGATCGCCGGTTTTGCGAGCCACCAGGACAAGGCGCGCGTGTACATGATGGTCATCCACTACACGGGCCAGACCACCGGCGACGATATCGTGCGTGCATTTGGCCGCACCAAGTTCACCGTCAAGTCTAAGACGATGCGCGGCGACAAGGTCGAGATGGCCGTCGAGGTGTTCTCGGACGGTGTGGATATGCCCTATGCCGACGCTATCCGCGCGCTCGATGGCGTGGAAGATCTAACGTTGATCCAATACAACGGTGAATACCACGGCTAGAACCCTAGCGAGCAGATTGCGCAAAGAGGGGCCTTCCTGGTCGAGCGTGCGTTAGCGAGCGGGCAGCTGCCGTGGCGAGGTGCCGCGAAAGAGGAGCGAGGCGTACTTCATGTACGCGAGCGACGGTTTGAGCGGCAGATCGCCACAGCAGATGTCCGCGCAGCGTCGAGCGGTCCGGCGTTCGTTAGAACGCCGGAACGAACAGGTATCATGGTGAAAGCGATTTCAATGACAGGGGTGCTCGTGGTAAAGATGAAAGATGTGGCCGAGTTGGCGGGCGTTTCGAGCGCCGCCGTCTCGCGCTACCTCAACGGTGGATACATCTCGGAGGACAAGGCCAAGCGCATTAAGCAGGCGATTGAGCTGACCGGATACGTGCGGTCCAGCCAGGCCCGTGCGCTGCGCACCGGCTCCACCAAGCTCATCGGCGTCATCGTGCCTAAGATCAACTCGGAATCTGTGAGTCGCATTACCGCGGGCATTGGCCAGGTTCTCGGTCGCCGTGGCTACCAGATGCTGCTTGCCAATACCGACAATGCGGCCGATCGCGAGCTCGAATACCTCGATTTATTCCAAAACCATCCGGTTGATGGCATTGTGCTGGTGGCAACTATGATCACCGACGAGCATCGCCGGGCGATTGAGTCGTGCCGCGTGCCCATTGTGCTGATCGGTCAACATGTCGAGGGCGCGGCGTGCGTGTATCACGACGATTACGAGGCCGCCTTTGAGCTGGGCCATGCGCTTGCGGGCCGTGTGGACGGCAAGATCGCCTACATTGGAGTTACCGAAGAGGACCGCGCGGCCGGCTATGACCGCCGTCGCGGTTTTGAGGCCGGCTTGCGCGCCGCGGGCGTGGCGCTTGATCCGAGCCTGATTCGC
>CABSMN010000370.1 GCA_902478765.1 uncultured Collinsella sp. | reverse complement strand
GAGATGCAGCGTAGTCTCGTGGGCTCGGAGATGTGTATAAGAGACAGGCTCTTGCGATAGCCCAGGTTGAGCTCATCGACATCGAACTCGATGATGTTGCCGCTGCCACGGGTGCCGTCGTCGAGCTGGCGAGCAGGTTTGTAGACGCGCACGGACTCCAGCACATCGGCCATGCAGGCGCCGTAAGCTCCGGCGTTCATGTAGCAGGCGCCGCCGACCGATCCGGGGATGCCCGAGATGGGCTCCATGCCGGTGAGACCGGCCTCGGCTGCCGCAGCGGCGACATCGGAAAGCAAGGCGCCGGCCGCCGCCGTGACGTGCGTACCGTCGACCGTAATGTTGGAGAGGCCTTCGCCCAGCGCCACGACGACGCCACGGATGCCCTTGTCGCCGACGAGCAGGTCGGAGCCGTTGCCCACGATGGTGAGCGGCAGGTCGCAGCGATAACAGGTGTCGAGCGTGGCGACGAGGCCCTGCTCGGTATCGGGCGTGACAAAGACGTCGGCCGGGCCGCCGATCTTAAACGTGGTGTGCTCGCGCATGGGCTCGCTCATCAGCACGTTGTCCTCGCCGGCAACGCCAGCAAGCGCGCACAGCAGGTCCTCGTTAAAAAAGTCGTTCTCGTGCATACGAATATCCGCCTTTTGGTGGTCGTTGTCATCAATCGATTGCAATATACCCCACCCGGACGGATTTGGTGCGCTGGCGGCGATAAAACAGCCGTCTACCGGATTGGTAAAGTGTTTATCACCGAGGTAGAGGGGTGGTCGCTATACTTTCAAGAGATTGCGCGTAAACCTGGAAGGAGCGAGATGGCCAACAAAGTCACCCTCAAGCAGATCGCCCAGGAGGTGGGGCTTTCCCCCTCGTCGGTCTCGCTTGTTCTCAATAATCGGCCCTGTCGCATCTCGGAAGAAAACCGCAAGCTCATCAAGGAGGTCGCGGCGCGCAACCACTATGTCCCCAACCAGATTGCGCGTAGTCTGGTCATGCGCGAGTCGCGCACGCTGGGCCTTATCGTCCCTAACATCGAGAGCCGCTTTTTTGCCTCGCTTGCCGGCAGCTTGGAAAAGCGCTGCCGCGAGGACGGCTATGCGCTCTTTATTACCAGCTCGGGCGGAAGTGCCGACGACGATCTGGAGCTGCTGCGCCAGCTGGTGACGCGCGGCGTTGATGGCGTCTTCCTGGTCGTGGGCGACGAGTTCTCCGACGACCGTGCCCTGCGCGAAGAAGTCAGCCACCTGCCCATCCCGGCCGTGATGGTCGACCGTGCCATTGAGGGGCTCGAGTGCGACAAGGTGATGTTCGACCACGAGATGGGCGGCTACATGGCCACCCGCTATCTGATCGAGCAAGGCCACCGCCGTATTGCCTGTCTGGTTAACGCACGCCGCTCCAATACGGGTCGCAAACGACTTGCCGGCTATGAGCGCGCACTGCGCGAGGTTGGCTTGCCTATCGACGCACGTTTAGAGTTTGAGAGCGAGTACTACATCCCGAGTGCCTACGAGGCCTCGGAGGCGGTGCTCGCAACCGACGCCACTGCCGTGTTCGCAAGCTCGGATAACATCGCCCTCGGTCTGCTCAAGCGCTTGCACGAGATGGGGAAGAGCATCCCGGGCGACATCTCGGTGGTGAGTTACGACAAATCGGCCGCCGACGTTCTCTTTGAGCCGGCGCTGACCGCGATTGAGCAGGATCCT
>CABSMN010000369.1 GCA_902478765.1 uncultured Collinsella sp. | reverse complement strand
CGACAAGACGCTCGACTCCACGCTGTTTGTGCCCTACACGGCCGACGCCCGCGCACATCTGCGTCCGATTCGCTTCCGCGCCGATATCGCCAACGTCAACCGTTGCGTGGGCACCATCCTGGGCAACGCGGTGACCAAGGCGCATCCCGAGGGCTTGCCCGCCGGCTCCATCACCATCGATTGCGATGGTTCGGCCGGTCAGAGCTTTGGCGCCTTCCTGCCGCGCGGCATTACGCTCAACGTGTGCGGCGACGCCAACGATTACTTTGGCAAGGGCCTTTCGGGTGGCGAGGTGTCGGTGCGCCCCAACCCGCATGCGACCTACAAGTTCGACGAAAACATCATCGTGGGCAACGTTGCGTTCTTTGGCGCTACGAGCGGCCGCGGCTTCATTAACGGTTTGGCGGGCCAGCGCTTTGGCGTACGCAACTCCGGTGCCACCGTGGTGGTCGAGGGCTGCGGCAACCATGGCTGCGAGTACATGACGGGCGGTCTGGCGCTCATCTTGGGCGAGGTCGGACAGAACTTCGCTGCTGGCATGACGGGCGGCGTGGCTTATGTCTTTGACCAGTACGGCACGCTCGATGCCCGCGTGAACCACGAGAGCGTTGAGCTCAAGGCCCCGACTGCCGGCGAGCTGGAGCAGGTCCGTGCGCTCATCCAGGAGCACGTGGACGCGACACAGAGCCCGCGCGGCATCAAGCTGCTCTACAGCTTTGAGACGATGAGCAAGCACTTTGTGAAGGTCATTCCGACCGAGTACGAGCGTGTGCTGGCGATTGTCGCCGCGAGCGAGGCTGCCGGCAAGACACATGCGCAGGCAGAGGAACTGGCGTTTGACATCGTGACCGGTCGCGCGAGCGCCGCGGATGTCGCTCGCTTCGATATTGCGGGCGGTGCTGCGGGTGCTGCGTCCGCGGCCGCCAGCTCTGTTGCTTCGACCAAGAAGGAGGCGTAAGTGCCATGGGTAAGCCCGGTGCTTTTCTTGATATCGATCGCGTGACCCACGAGCTTCGCCCCGTGGAGGAGCGCAGCCGTGATTTCGATCCGCTGTACGTGGAGCTCGACGACGACGCACGTCGCGCCCAGGCGAGCCGCTGCATGATGTGCGGCGTGGCGTTTTGCCAGATGGGCGCGAGCTTTGGCAGGGCACGTCCGAGCGGCTGCCCGCTGCACAACTTGATTCCCGAGTGGAACGAGCTGGTGTACCGCGGCCGCTGGGATGAGGCTGCCGAGCGCCTGTCGCTCACCTCGCCCATGCCTGAGTTCACGAGCCGCGTGTGCCCGGCACTGTGCGAGGCCGCGTGCAACCTGGGCTCGGTCGACGGCCAACCCACGACGATTCACGATAACGAGCGTGCGATCAGCGACTGTGAGTGGGCCAACGGCGGCCCACGTCGCTTTGAGCCGGCGGGGGAGGGCGCACCCACGGTTGCCGTGGTGGGCTCCGGTCCTGCTGGTCTGGTGGCTGCATGGGAGCTTGCACGTCGCGGTGCCCGCGTGACGGTGTTTGAGCGTGACGACCGCTCGGGCGGCCTGCTCATGTACGGCATTCCCAACATGAAGCTCGAGAAGTCTGTGGTCGAGCGCCGTGTAGCGCTCATGCGTGAGCTGGGCATTGTGTTTGAGCTTGGTGCCGACGTGAGCGATCCCAAGGCTGTCTCTTATACACATCTCCGAGCCCACGAGACTACGCTGCATCTC
>CABSMN010000368.1 GCA_902478765.1 uncultured Collinsella sp. | reverse complement strand
CGCCGTGGGCTTGCCACCCTCGAGCTCGACCAAGCCATCGTAGCGGCCGCCGCCGCCGATGGAGCCGACGCCGGCGCCAGGAGCCTCGACCTCAAAGACAGTACGGGTGTAGTAGTCCAGGCCGCGCACCAAGGTGGGATCCTCGACATACTCGATACCGGCGGCATCCAGATAGCGCTTGACCTGCTCGTAGTGCTCGCGGCACTCGTCGCACAGGTTGTCACCCATCAGCGGCGCGTCGGCCATGATCTCGCGGCAATGGTCGTTCTTGCAGTCGAAGGCACGCAGCGGGTTGAGCTCGGCGCGCTCGCGGCACTCGTCGCACATCTCGTCTGCGTGATCGAGGATGAACTGCTTGACCTGCTCGCGGTAAGCCGGACGGCACTGGGCGTCACCCATCGAGTTGATGAGCAGACGAAGCTTGGAAAGATCGAAGCCCAGGCGCTTGTAGAACTCCATGAGCATGATGATGCACTCGGCGTCTGCCGCCGGATCGGGAGCGCCGAGCCACTCGATGCCCACCTGGTGGAACTGGCGCAGACGGCCCTTCTGGGGGCGCTCGCCGCGGAACATGGCCTCGGCATAGTAGGCCTTAAACGGCGTGGAGCCCTGAGGCACCAGGTTGTTCTCCACGACGGCGCGCACCACACCGGCCGTGCCCTCGGGGCGAAGCGCCAAGCGCTGCTTGGGCTTGAGCTTGGTATCGGTACCCTCGGTAAAGACGCGCTCCAGGTTGGCGCCGCTAAAGACGCGGAACATCTCCTTGCGCACGACGTCGGTCGACTGGCCGATACCGTGGACAAACACGTCCACCTGCTCGATCGCGGGCGTCTCGATAGGCTTAAAGCCAAACGGCTCGAATACGCCGGCAGCGATCTGCTGCATCTTTTGCCAGGCGCGCATCTCGGCGCCGATAAGGTCGCGGGTTCCCTCCGCCTTCTGTGCCTGCATGGGCAAACACCTTTCTTTTGTATCGCGTCATAGGTAACGGTCATTATACGGCACAAAGCAGCAACGCGGCGGCGCGTCTGACCGAACGAGGGTATGGGGACTCGTTCGGCCAGACGCGCCACCGCTGTTTGTGATCCGTTTTCCTCCGTCCCCTTCGGATCACGTGATCTGTTGGGGACGGAGGAAAAGGGACCATTTCGTAGGCCCGTGGCCGCCTTGGAAACCGAATGATGGTACGAGCATCCATTCGGCTTCCAAGGCGGCCACGGACAGAACGGAGCGAACAGAAAAGAGCGACGGACGTCTACTCCCCCGCCACGCTCGCGCGCAGCTTGGCGGCGATGGGCTCGGATGCCAGCAGGAACACGAGCATGACCACGGAGCACGCCAGGCACACGATCCAGGTGCTCGCAAAGGAGCCCGAGACGGCAAAGAGCACATAGACCTGCCAAAGCTCACCCACAAAGCTCATGCCCGCGAGCACCGCCGAGGTAGCGATAACGGTGAGCGAGCCCAATACGCGGCCACTCACCTTATCGGCAACATGGCCGATAACGAGCGAACCCACGACACTCACCACGGTGGAGATGGCATTGGAGATGTTGTACTGGGCAAGGGAAATGCCCAGGTCGCTGACGATCAGCGGCTGGAACAGGCTCATGCAGTTGACGAAAATCGTGTAGCACGTGGCCATGATCACAAAGCCGGAGGCCACCACGAGCCAGCCGGGGAAGAACTTACGCTGCTGGGACAC
>CABSMN010000367.1 GCA_902478765.1 uncultured Collinsella sp. | reverse complement strand
GCGCTCAGCCACAATGCCAAGCTGCTCGTTTTGGACGAAGCCACCGCGGGCCTCGATCCCATGGCGCGCGAGGAACTGCTCGACGAGTTGCTTGCCTTTGTCGCCGACGGCCAGCGCAGCGTGCTGCTCTCAAGCCACATTACATCCGACCTCGATCGCACTGCCGACCGCGTCATCTGCATCGATAACGGCTCGATTGTGTTTGACCTGCCGCGCGAGGACATTACCGACCGAGCCGGCATCGCCCACTGCACCCAAGCACAGGCCGCAGAGCTTATGGCTTGCGTCGAAGGCGCCCGTGCCGCCCACCACGCCTATAGCGTGGACGTGCTCGTGTCCAACCGTCGCGAGGCGCTCGAGGCCTTCCCCGAGATTCCCTGCGATCGGGCAACCATTGATGACTATCTGCGCCTCATGCTGAAAGGAGCTTTGAAATGAAACGCGCCTTTATGTCTGAGCTCGCCATCGTCCGCACGCTTGTCCCGAGCATCGCGGGCGTCGGCCTGTTCATCTTCGTCGTACTGACCCTCGCCAACGCATCGGATGGCGATTCCGGTATGAGCGCCGGCGCCTGCGCGGTCAGTGCCATGTCGCCCATCGTGGTTATGAACTCGCTGGCCGGCTACGACAATCAAAACGGATGGGAGCGCTATCGGGCAACGCTGCCCATCTCGCGCAAAGACATCATCTGTGCACGCTACCTGAGCATCATTGTCTTCTCGGCCGTCATGGCGTGCGCCGCCGCGCTTCTGAGCATCGTCTCCATCCCGCTCTTCAACAGCGTGGGTATCCCCTCGACGGGACAGACCGTCTTTGAGACCACAATAGCCTCCGCCGCATCGATGCTCATCTCCCTCATGATGGTGTTTTTGGCACAGCCGCTGTTCTTTCGATTTGGACACATGGAGGCGCTACGCCTATCTGTTGGCCTGTTTGCCCTGCTCGGATGCCTTGCCATGGCCACGTTGAGCTCCTCCAACCCCATCAACAACTGGCTCATGTCGATTGCCGGGGCGAATCCCGATCCCGCCGTCCTCGGCTGCCTGTGTGCAGGAATCGCGGTATTGGCCCTCGTGCTATGTGCACTTAGCTGCATCGTCAGCACCAAGGTCTACCGGGCACGCGACCTGTAGGCAAGCGCGGTATCATTGGGCATGCACCGCAGATCTGGCGCGGTCTTTTATGAGGAGGCGCTCAACCCGTGTCGTGGGTTACAGCAGCATTTGCATCAGCTTTCTTTGCCGGCATCACATCCATTTTGGCCAAATGCGGCATCAGGCACACCGACTCCGACGTTGCAACCGCCATCCGTACTTGCGTGGTGCTCGTATTTGCCTGGGCAATGGCGGGCATTTCTGGATCCATCGGAGCAATCGGCGCCATTCCCGCCAAAGCCTGGCTATTCCTCACCCTCTCGGGACTCGCCACCGGCGGCTCGTGGATCTGTTACTTTAAGGCGCTCAGCATCGGAGACGTCAACAAGGTTGTACCCGTCGACAAGATGAGCACCGTGCTCGCCGCGCTGATCGCCATAGTGCTTTTTGGTGAGACAGGCAACCTGGCGGTCAAGCTCGTGGGAACCGCAGTTATCACGCTCGGCACGTTTTTGATGATCGAGAAAAAGCAGTCCGTCGGCGCAGAGCAAAAGCAAGACCGAGCCTGTCTCTTATACACATCTGACGCTGCCGACGAAGCTAGAAGTGTAGA
>CABSMN010000366.1 GCA_902478765.1 uncultured Collinsella sp. | reverse complement strand
CGTGGGCTCGGAGATGTGTATAAGAGACAGCGAGTACTGCGTGCCCGCCATGGGGTGCGCGCCCACAAAGTAAAAGCCGTGCTCGCGGGCAAGCTCAAAGGCGCGCTCGCACACGATACCCTTGACGCCCACCGTGTCAATTACCACGGGGCCCATGATGGCCTCGGTATCGGTGGCGTCGGCGAGTGCCTGGGCGTGTGCCTCGAGCCACTCGATGCAGGCTTCGGGGTAGCAAGCCAGGACGATGATGTCGCATTCGCCGAGCGTCTCGTCGTTGAGCTCGCCGGCAACGGTGCCCATGCTGGCGGCCGTCATGACATCGTCATCGGGATCCCAGGCCAGCACGCGGACGCCCGCCTGCGCATAGCCGCGGGCAAAGCTGCCGCCGATGAGGCCCAAGCCGACGATGCCGGCGCACTTGGGGCCGCCCTGGTTAACGCGCGCGTTTCTCACTGTACCCATGGGCTACTCCATGGTCTCTTGGCAGACGACCTCGCGGATGGCTCGGATGCGGCGCATGGTGTCGTCGAACTGATCGGGGGTGAGGGCCTGGGCGCCGTCGGACCATGCGCGGCTGGGCTCGTCGTGGACCTCGATCTCCAGGCCGTTGGCACCGCAGGCGGTCGCGGCGAGCGCCATGGGCTCAACGTAGCGGGTGTAGCCGGTGGCGTGGCTGGGGTCGGCGACGACGGGCAGGTGCGACAGGTGGTGCAGCACCGGAACGGCGTTGAGGTCGAATGTGTTGCGAGTACGGGTCTCGAAGGTGCGGATGCCGCGCTCGCACAGGATGACGTTGTCGTTGCCCTCGCTCATGATGTACTCGGCGGCCATGAGCAGCTCGTCGACGGTGCCGGCCATGCCACGCTTGAGCAGGATCGGGGTCTTGGTCTTGCCGACCTCTTTGAGCAGGGGGAAGTTCTGGGCGTTGCGGGCGCCGATCTGCATGACGTCGATCTTCTTGTCCAGGAAGACCTGCACGTCGCGTGGGTCCATGATCTCGGTGACGATCGGCATGTCGAGCTCAGCAGACGCCTCGCACAGCAGGTCCAGACCGGCGGGGCCCATGCCCTGGTAGGCGTACGGGGAAGTGCGGGGCTTGTAGGCACCGCCGCGCAGCATCGTGGCACCGGCGGCCTTCACGCGGCGGGCGATGCGGATGAGGTTCTCGCCCTCGACGGAGCACGGGCCGGCGATGACCTGGAACTGGTCGCCGCCGATCTTGACGCCGTGGCCGCAGTCGATGACGGAGTCCTCGGGGTGGAACTTGCGGTTGGCGCGCTTGAACGGCTCGGAGACGCGCTGCACGCGCTCGACGACGTCCATGGACTCGAGCAGGAACGGGTCGATCTTGGTCGTGTCGCCCACCAGGCCGATGATGGTCTCGTTCTCGCCGCGTGAGACGTCGGTCTTCAGGCCCTTTTTCTCAATCCAGCTGACGATGTGGCTGACGGCCTCGTCGCTGGCGCTCTCTTTTAAAATTGCAATCATGGTGTGCCTCTCACCTCGATGGATAACCCTTGCAAAAACGGCCCGCATCGCGAGCCGTGTACATATGGTGCATGAGAGTTTATACTATCTGACTCGCTTTTGCCTTCTAAAGTGGGCCGTTGAGCCGCGTCTTCCTCGGAATTGCAAAGCTTTTTCTTTTATTTTGATAGCCCGTGGTGCACTTGGGTATAATGCCAAACGTTGGCCCTATTAGCTCAG
>CABSMN010000365.1 GCA_902478765.1 uncultured Collinsella sp. | reverse complement strand
CTCGTGGGCTCGGAGATGTGTATAAGAGACAGGGCGAAGACCGCCGCCGCGACTCGTCAGCGCGAACTGCGCGAGAAGATCGCTGCCGAGGACAAGGCGCGCCGCGACCAGGAGCAGACCATCGCCAACGCCCAAGCAGATGCCGCACATGCACAGTCGATCATCGAACAGGCGACCGAGGTGCACGACCACCCAGAGATCACCGAGTCGCTTGCAGGGTCCTTGGCCCGAGACAATGCCGAACACACCGAGACCGAGCGAGAAGTCGCCCAGCTCGAGGCCACCGAGGACGCGGTGCGCGAGCGTACCCGCGACTCACGCATCAAATTCACCGGCGCCATCGTCTGCATCGTCGCCGTAGTTCTAGTGATCATCTTGATCTGGCTGTTCGCGAGCAAGTAACCACTCCCCAACGATTACAAGGACTGTCCCCAGGTGCCGGCAAAAAAGGAACGTCCCCAAGTGCCACCTAATGAGAGTGGATAATCTCCCACTTTTGACGAAGAAACACGCCTAAAACGAGAGATTATCCACTCTCATTCTGCAGGCACTCATTTAAGTACGTCCCCAATGAGTACCTGCCGATGCTTTGGCGAAGTCAGCGAAACCCCCCTAAGCGAGCAAGGTGACGTGAAAGAGGAGGGCATTGACCTTCTGGTCATGCCCGACGATTGAACGTCAGATTGCCGCTTAGGGGGGGTTGCAGCGTCGGCCGGTTACGGCGTTTGTAAAACGCCGTAACCTACAAAATGAGCATCGCGTCGCCAAAGCTGAAGAAGCGGTAGCGCTCTTCGATAGCAGCGGCGTAGGCATCCATGATCTGGTCGCGGGTGGCAAGCGCGCTTACGAGCATCATGAGCGTGGAGCGCGGCACGTGGAAGTTGGTGATCAGCGCGTCGACCACGTGATAGGTCGAGCCGGGCATAAGGTAGAGCTGCGTCGTGGCGTTCTCGCGCACCACGATGTCGCCGCGGCCGAGTGTGTCGGCGCCGTCCTCGCGGCCTTCAAAATAGCGCGCCGTCACGGCCGGATCGGACACCGGAGCATCGGCGTCAAACGCGCTCTCGAGCGAGCGCACCGCCGTGGTACCGACAGCAATCACACGATGGCCCTCGGCCTTCGCCTTATGCACGGCGTCGACAACCTCCTGCGACACGTGGTAGCGCTCGGTGTGCATCACATGCTGCGTGGGATCGTCCTCCTCCACCAGACGGAAGGTATCGATGCCCACCTCGAGCTCGACGGCGGCAAACTTGGCACCCTTGGCCTCGATGGCAGCCATAAGCTCGGGCGTAAAGTGCAAACCCGCCGTGGGAGCGGCAGCCGAGTGCTCTTCCTTCATGGCGTAGACGGTCTGGTACTTCTCGGGGTCGCCCTCGTAATCGGTAATGTAGGGCGGCAGCGGCACGTGGCCGGCAGCATGGATGGCCTCGTCGAGCGTGCGCGGGTCGCCGGCGGCATTGCAACCGGCCGGCTCAAAGCGCACCAGACGGCCACCGCGGCTATCGGTGACAAAGTCGATGACCTCGGCCGTCAGCACCACGGGAGCCCCCTCGGGCGCATGGGCGCCACCGGCGCGATACTCAATCTGAGCACCGGGCTTCAGGCGCTTGCCCGGCTTGACCAGGCACTCCCACACATGGCCGAGCGGATCCACATCCTCACCTGTCTCTTATACACATCTGACGCTGCCGACGAAGCTAGAAGTGTA
>CABSMN010000364.1 GCA_902478765.1 uncultured Collinsella sp. | reverse complement strand
GTATTTGGATGCCATGGGACTCCTTCGCATATGGTGAGAGCGCGGCCGGGCGCAAGGCCT
Source organism: uncultured Collinsella sp. (assembly GCA_902478765.1). Taxonomy (GTDB): domain Bacteria; phylum Actinomycetota; class Coriobacteriia; order Coriobacteriales; family Coriobacteriaceae; genus Collinsella. The sequence continues at coordinate 1,653 of CABSMN010000364.1, read as the reverse complement.
GGCGACGCGGTGGTCAATTCGTGCATATCGTTCGACATTATCGCACATGCGGACGGGTACGTGGCAGGGGCGCTATCCTAAGATGCTATGAATGAGATTTCCAACATACATGCGTTTGAGGACGAGGATTTTTTACACGCCTGCTTTGTGTGGGGGATGGCCGTGATCGCGGTGTTTGCCGTGTGCCTGGTGCCGATGTTTATGCTGCTGGGCGGGCCTGCGGACTTGGGCGCGGCTGAGGCGGGCGGCTGGATGGCTGTCGTGGGCTGGATAGTCGGCTTGACTGCGGTCTCAATGGCGTCGTTTGCCGTGCACGAGCTGGTACATGCGGTGTTTTTTAAGCTGCTGGCTCCTGCGGGCGCGCGCGTGACCTTTGGGGCGAACCTCGAGACGGCGATGATCTATGCCTGCGCCGAGGGCGTTGTGTATTCGCGCCGGCGGTACATGGCGGATTGCCTGGCGCCGACGGTTGTTGTGACGACAGCATTTGCCCTGGGGTTTGCGTTCTCGGACTATCCGCTGCTGTGCTACCTGGCGGCTGGTCTGCACTTGTCGGGCTGCGTGGGCGATTGGTATTACGTGCGGACCATCCTGCGCGACCGCCGCATTGTCGCCTGCGAGGATACGTCCTTTGGCGTGCGCTTTTTTGGGTGAGGAGATGTCGATGAAGTCGTTGTTGCTGCATGCGTGCTGCGCACCATGCTCGCTTGAGCCGGTTCGCCTGCTGCGCGAGGAGGGGTTTGAGCCCACGATTTGCTGGACCAACCCTAATATTCAACCTCACGATGAATGGCAGCGGCGTTTGGACGAGCTGCGCCGGTGGTGTGCCGATGGCGACATCGAGCTCATCGAGGCCGGGGAGGACCGCGAACGCTGGGAGGCCGGCGTGGCCCCGCTGGGTGCCGATCGTCCCCGTCGCTGTCGCGCGTGCTATGCCTTGCGCTTGGCCGAGGCATGCCGCGTTGCCCAGGAGCGCGGGTTTGAATACGTGGGCACGACGCTCGCCGTCTCGCCGTATCAGCTGTTCGAGACCTGTAATGACGTGCTTGAGCGCTTGGCAGCGGCACATGGGCTCACTCCGGTGATTCGCGATTTTCGCCCGTATTATCCCGAGGCCACGCGCCGTTCGCGCGAACTGGGCATGTATCGACAGAACTACTGCGGCTGCCGTTTCTCGGCGGTCGAGGCGGCCATGGACCGCGCTCGCATTCGCGACGAGCGCAAAGCCGCCAAAAAGTAGTTCGTTTGGGACGTCAGCCTGCTAGGATGTAGAGCGGACTTTAGCTATATAAGGAGTATCCGACGTGTCTATGCGTACCGATGATTTTGACTACAACCTTCCTGAGGAACTGATTGCCCAGGCTCCTGCCGAGCCGCGCGACTCCTGCCGCCTGCTGGTGGTGGATCGCAAGGGCTCCCAGGCGGGGAAGCCGCTGGAGCACGGTGGTACCGTTGAGCACCGCATCTTCCGCGACATCATCGACTATATCGAGCCGGGCGACGTGCTCGTCATCAACCAGACGCGCGTGATGCCGGCCCGCCTGATCGGTCGCAAAGCCGGCTCGGGTGGCGTGGTCGAGACGCTGCTGCTCAAGCGCCGTGAGGATGTGGATCCGCTCGGCCATGTGTGGGAGTGCCTGGTCAAGCCGGGCA
>CABSMN010000363.1 GCA_902478765.1 uncultured Collinsella sp. | reverse complement strand
AGAGCATCTGCAAAAAGTACGAGAGCATATAGGGCAGGGCAAAGACCGCGATGGTCTTGAGGACATTGCCGCGTGTGAGGTCGTGTTCCATGGGCAGGGCACTTTCTGGCTTGGTTCGTTTACGTACCAGTGTAGTGAAAACCCTACAACGATTGTAGAGTCAAGGTCCATGTTGCCGGTGGGGTTAAAAAATCGCGCCTTCAATCATTTCCATTTGAATACGGGCACGTGCCGCGCGGGCTTAGCGCCTGCGCCAGCCTTGTAGAAATCGATTTCGGAACACTTGACACCATCGCTCGGCGCGCAATAATACGTGCGTTTGCGAACAACGTTTGATGGGGGATGAACCTGCGTGCGCAATCTCAAAATATTGTTCTCCTACCTGGGGGATTACCGTCGCGATGCCATTCTCGGCGTGATGTTCGTCTCGGTTGAGACCGCGCTTGAGCTGTTTATCCCGGTCATCATGGCCAACATCATCGACGTGGGCGTGCCCGCGGGCGACGTCAACTACATGCTGCTGCAAGGCGCGTGCATGCTGGTTTGCGCGGCGTTTTCGCTGGTACTGGGCCTGGGTTATGCCCGCACGTCCGCTCGCGTGGCCTCGGGTCTGGGCGTCAACCTGCGCGAGGCCGAGTATCGTAAGATTCAGACGCTCGCTTTTGGCAATCTGGACAACTACGACGCCAGCTCGCTTGTCACCCGCATGACCACCGACATCACCGTCATCCAAAACGCCATCGGCAACGGCTTCCGTCCCATGGTGCGCGGACCGGTGACGCTCATCGTCGGCCTGGTCTATGCCCTGGTGCTGTCGCGCCCGCTCGCCACGGTCTTCGCGATTATCCTGCCCGTGCTGGCGATCGTGCTGGGCGTTATCACCTACCGCGTGAGCCCGCTCTACCGCCAGCTGCAGACCTCGATGGACCACCTCAACGGCGTGGTGCAGGAGGACCTCACCGCCGTGCGCGCCGTCAAGGCGTATGTGCGCGCCGAGCACGAGGAGGCCAAATTCGACACCGTCAATACCGAGCTCGCGCACACGGCGACGAAGACCTTCGGCAACGCCGTGCTCAACCTGCCGGTGTTTCAGCTGTCGATGTACGTGGCCGCCATCTCGATCCTGTGGATCGGCGGGCGCATGATTATCGCCGGCGAGCTGGGCGTTGGCTCGCTCACGGGCTTTATGAGCTACGTGCTGCTGATCATGAACTCGCTCATGATGATTTCCAACGTGTTTTTGCTGCTCACGCGTGCTCTCACGAGTGTGGGCCGTATCGCAGAGGTGCTCGATGAGGAGCCTGTTATCGCCAACCCTGCGGGAGACCTCGCGACTGCGGCGCCAACGGACGGCAGTATCGAGTTTCGCGACGTTTCCTTTAAATACCGCGCGGATGCTGCCGAGGACGTGCTCGAGCATATCGACCTTCGCATCGAGAGCGGCTCAACGGTGGGCATCCTCGGCGGCACGGGCTCGGGCAAGAGCTCACTTGTGCAGCTGATTGCGCGCTTGTACGACGCCACCGAGGGCGCCGTACTTGTGGGCGGACACGACGTGCGCGACTACGACCTGGCTACCTTGCGCGACGCCGTGGGCATTGTGCTGCAGAAGAATGTGCTGTTCACGGGCACCGTGCGTGAGAACCTGCAGTGGGGCAATCCGCAGGCGTCGGACGATGAGCTCCTCGCGGCTTGCCGCGCGGCGTGCGTGGAC
>CABSMN010000362.1 GCA_902478765.1 uncultured Collinsella sp. | reverse complement strand
CAGCCGGCAAGCGCCGTAATAAAGATCGGCAGCTTTTTGGTCTTGGTCTTGACCACCGTGTGCTTGTTCACGACCTGCTGGCCACCCAGCGGCTTGCCGGTCTGCGTGTCGTAGGCCTGCACGTAGGGAATGTTACTGCCGGCAGGCGTCGACTCCACCTGCACACGCGGCTGCTGCTGGGTCTCGCCGGCGTTGCCCGCATCCTGGGGACGCTGGGAATCGTACTCGCTCATGGCTGCGATCCTTTCGTCAAATAACCAAAGGCCCGCCAAACATGTGGCGGGCCATCATTGTTCACGTTGAGTTGTACCCCAATATGCGGGCGCAAGTGTATGAGAACGCAATCTTTTAGGAAGGCTTAAGTTCTGCCGCAGACCCGAAAGGAATCCGTACCTGCGTCAAAACCACCACAAAAGTGCCTGTCCCCTTTGTGGTGGAAATCTAGTCCTTAAACAGATAGCCCACGCCGCGGACGGTGGTGATGTGCGCCGCGATCTGCGGACCCACCTTGGAGCGGATGCGTCGAATGTGCACGTCGACGGTACGGGTGCCGCCGCAGTACTCAAAACCCCACACGCGGTGCAGCAGCACCTCGCGGCTGTAGGCACGGTTGGGATGCGTCGCCAAAAAGCTCAGCAGCGAGTACTCCATCAGCGTCAGGTCGATGGGCTCATCGTCGAGCGTCACCTGGTAGGTGGCAAGGTTAATCTCGAGGTTATCGATGTTGAGCACATCGTCGGCGGCGACGGTCTCCTCCTCGCCCATCAGGCGCTGTGCGCGAGCCTTGAGTTCGTTGGGCGTCGCCGTGGGGCATACAAAGTCGGCATGCGCGTGATTCGGCAGGCGCAGGGTGCCGAGCGCCTCGTCGTCGACGATCACCAACATGGGGACGCCGCCGCGATCGTCAAGCCACTTGGCAATCTGATCGATGCGGTCGCTGCGGATGCCGTCGGAATCGAGGATCAGCAGGTCAAAGTCGTGCGCCGCAGTCGGCGAATCGGGGGTAGCCAGGCTCACCTCGACACCCAGGGTGGTCGTCAAGCTGCGGGCAAACTCGTGGAAGCGCATCGTGCGCGCCATGAACAGGGCACTCTTTTCGGACATATCGGCCTCCAAGGAAATGAGCTCAATCGTACTGGAACAAGCCAGCGCGATTAGGAGTTCGCCAGGTAGTGCTTGATCTCCCACTCGGTGATCGTGGACTCAAACTTATGCCATTCGTCGCGCTTCTTTTTGAGGAAGAAGCTGTGGATGTGCTCGCCGAGGGCATCCTTCATAAACTGCGAGCCCTCAAAGACGTCGAGCGCCTCTTTGAGCGAGCGCGGCAGCGGCGTGTAGCCGGCCTCGACCATCTGACGGTCGGTGAGCTTGAGCGTCTCGGCCGTGGCCTCGGGCGGGAGCTCCAGCTTGCGCTCGATGCCGTCCAGACCAGCCGCCAGCGTGACGGCGTTGACCAGGTACGGATTGGCCATGGGATCGGGACTGCGCAGCTCGATGCGCGTGGACAGCTGCTTGCCGGGCTTGTAGACCGGAATGCGGACCATACTCGCGCGGTTACGCAGGCCCCACGTGGCGTACTGCGGCACGGAGTCGCCGCCCGTGGTAATGCGCTTGTACGAGTTGACCGTGGGGTTGGTGATGGCGCTGATCTCGCGCGCGTGCGCCAGGATGCCGGCCATGTAGTGCTTGGCGATATCGGAGAGGTGGTACTTCT
>CABSMN010000361.1 GCA_902478765.1 uncultured Collinsella sp. | reverse complement strand
AAGAGACAGGTGGTCGAGAACGCCGTCGAGGCTGATACCGAGGCTGCGGAGCCCTCGACCGAGGCATAATGCGCGCCGGGGATTTTGTCGGCGCCAAGATCTATCGCAAGCCTACCGAGGACAAGCGCACCAAAAAGGACGGCACGCCGCGCAGCCCTAAAAAGCTCGGAAAGATTCACTTTCCGGTCTTTACCCCGGGCGGTACGCGTGTGGTCGGCTTTATGGTCCGCCAGTCCGATATCGCGGGCATGATCGAGCGTCCCGATCGATTCGTAGCGCTCGACGCCATTGGTGTCTACGAGGGCGCCATTGCGGTCGATGACGTCAAGGACACGTACGATGCCGCCGCCGCCAAGCGCCTCGACATCAACCTGGACGATTGCATCATCTGGGTCGGTATGGACGTGCGCACGGAATCGGGCGACGTCGTGGGCTATTGCTCGGACGTTGAGTTCAAGCCACGTTCGGGCATCGTGCAGGCATTCTATGTGACCGCCGGTGCTGCTTCGAGTGTTTTGGTTGGTGACACGCAGGTGCCGCCGACGATGCTACGCGGCTACGAGAACGGCGCGATGGTCGTCTCGGACGAGGTCAAGTCGCTTGGGTATTCGGGCGGTGCGGCCGCCAAGGCCGCCGAGGCCAGCGTCGTGGTGGGCGACAAGGTCAAAAAGGGCGCCAAGGTGCTCGACGACAAGGGATCGGTCGCCGTGGACAAAGGCAGTCGCGCACTGGGCAAGCAGCTCGGCAAGACGCGCGGCATGTTCAAGGCCTTTAAGGACGAATACCAAAAGGCGAGCGGAGGCTCGTCAAAAGCTACAAAATAGCGACGTACCAAATGATGGGAGGCAAGCCGGAGACCTGTTGCTCCGGCTTGCTGTGTTTATGGGGGAGGGCACATGCGCCAAAACGGATCCAACTTAAACGGGCGTTCGGGTGCGCGTCCGACGGCGCGCCGCGACCTGGGGCAGCTGCCCAGCGGTCAGCGCCGTCGCCGCCGTAAGCCCGGCGCGATGTACCTCAACCATAGCCGCGGGTTTAGCGATCGCAGTGCGCGCATCGGCAACGGGCGCTCGCCGCGCCGACCGTCCCGTCTGCCCTATGCGCTCATTGCCGTGGGTTGCGCGCTCGTGCTGTTTATCGCTGCCGTCGTGGGCTACGTCAACCGCAGCGTGGACGTGGAACTCAACGGGCAAAAGACCGCGGTGCGCGTGGGCTCTACGTTGCAGAGTCTTATCGACGACCAGGAGTTGACTGACGCCTACGACGCAGGCGACCTGCTGGCCGTCGATGACAGCGTGCTCAAGCGCCATGGCGGCGAAAAGCTGTCGGTTAAGGTGGACGGCAAGCGCATAAAACAGGGCAAATGGGATAGCCGCGAACTTGAGGGTGGCGAGAAGGTGACGGTCAAGGATGGCCGTAACACCTACGAGAAGCATGAGGTTCAGGCTACGGTTATCGAGCCCAAGCTCAAGGTCGAGGGCACGGGCGCTATCGAGTATGTGCAGACGTGGGGCGTTCAGGGCCGCTCCGAGGTGTGGGTCGGCGAGCAGTCGGGCAAGACGCAGGACCGCGGCGAGGTTGTGCCCGCCACCGATTGCGTTGTTGCGTGCGCCAGCGTGGCGCCCAAGGGCAACGAAAAGTACGTGGCGCTGACGTTTGACGAGGGTCCGAGCGGCGCGACCAAGCAGATTTTGCAGGTACTCAAGGAAAAGGGCTGTCTCTTATACACATCTGACG
>CABSMN010000360.1 GCA_902478765.1 uncultured Collinsella sp. | reverse complement strand
GGCCTACGAGCACCACGTTCCTTACGTTACCGGTCTTGGGAGCACCCATGATGACCTCCTTGCAGGGCCGCGCGCAATGCGCGACGCCAACGGGGAGAGTTCGCGGTCGGTGCCGTCCCGGGAGCAGCATGGTCGGCAGCCGAGCCGACTCACCCTCCAAATGTCCTATGCCACCACCCTACCCTCACGGGCGGCTGTCCATGCATACCTTTCGGCACACGTATGAATACAGGCGGCGAGAGGAAGAGACAAGCTTGTGAGGCAATTATTGAACCCCGTCGATGCAAATAAAAGCCGCCGCAGACCATTAGACCTGCGGCGGCTTCATCTCAATATTTAGTTGAGCCTACCCCTCGATACGGCTCAAGAACTCACGGGTGCGCTGCTCGCGCGGATGGTCGATAACCTGCTCGGCAGGACCCTCCTCGACAATACGACCGCCATCCATAAAGACCACGCGGTCGGCAACATCGCGCGCAAACTGCATTGCGTGGGTCACGATCACCATCGTCATGTTCTGCGCAGCGAGGTCCTTAATGACACGCAGCACCTCGGCCGTCAGCTCGGGATCGAGCGCCGAGGTCGGCTCGTCAAAGAATAAGATTTCCGGATCGAGCGCCAGGGCGCGGGCAATACTCACGCGCTGCTGCTGACCGCCCGAAAGCTCACACGGCACCTTGTTCTCGTTGCCCGTAAGCCCCATCTGCGCGATCAACTCACGCGCACGCGCCTCCGCCTGCTCGCGCGGGCGCTTAAGCACGCGGATCGGCGCGTCGATGATGTTTTTCATCACCGTATAGTGCGGGAACAGATTGTAGTTCTGGAACACCAGACCAAACCGCGAGCGCGCCTGTTTGGGCACGTCGCCTTTCGCATAGACCGCACCCGGCCCCGCGTCCGTCGCAACGGCAAGGTCGCCAAACGAGAGAGAGCCTCCGTCGAGTGTCTCGAGCAGCGTGGCACACCGCAGCAGCGTAGACTTACCGCCGCCCGAAGGTCCGATAATCGCCACGACCTCACCGCGCTTGACTTCGAGTGAGATATCCTTGAGCACCTCATTGCCGCTAAACGCCTTGCGTGCGTTCGCTATATTCATTACCGAATTAATCATGGTAGTAATCCAATTTTTTCTCGGCAGCGCCCAACAGCATCTCGACCACGAAGTTGAAAACCCAGTAGATCAGCGCCGCAATCGCAAACGGCACCATGCTCACCTGCGAGGCAACCAGGGCCTTGGCGGTCGAGAACATCTCGCCCACGCCAATGGCAAACGCCAGCGACGTGTCCTTGACCAGCGTGATGATCTCGTTGCCCATCGCCGGCAGAATACGCTTGGCGACCTGCGGCATCACGATATACAGAAACGTCTGCATGCGCGAATAGCCCAGCACCTCGGCTGCCTCGTATTGACCACGCGGAATGGACTGCAAGCCCGAGCGATAGATCTCGGCAAAGTAGCCGGCGTAGTTGATGATGAACGCCACGACGCATGCCGTCCATTTGGAATCGGGCGTGAGCGAGATGCCGAACACGTAGTACGGGGCAAAGTAGATGGCGAACATCTGTAGCATGAGCGGCGTACCGCGCATGACCGAAATGTAGATGCGCGCAATCCAGCGGAGCGGCGCAATTTTGCTCATGCGCATAAATGCCACGGGGATTCCCAGCGGAATCGACCCCAGCAGCGTCAGCACAAACAGCTGCAAACTGACCAAGAATCCCTGGCCAAGCATCTGCATCATGACCTGAATAGACAACCCAA
>CABSMN010000359.1 GCA_902478765.1 uncultured Collinsella sp. | reverse complement strand
TAAATCGGCTAAAAGGGGACAGGCTTATTTTGGCACGTTTCGGTCGGTATCAGGAAGTGTCAGGGACGGGGCGGCGGCGGTCCGTGGGCGCGAAAAGAAGTGTCAGGTTTGGCGCGCCCGCTTCTGCCCGTCCCGCGCGTGGGCGATACTCGGCTTATCGACCCGCGATGCAAAGGAGATGCTCATGGCAAACATCAAGTTCCCCGAGGGCTTCTATTGGGGTGGCGCCACCGCCGCCAACCAGTTTGAGGGCGCTTGGAACGTGGACGGCCGCGGTCCTTCCGTCGACGACCACTTCCTGGGCGGCAGCTACAAGGAGCCGCGCCAGATTACGATCGACATCGACCCCGACCGTTTCTACCCCAACCATGACGGCATCGATTTCTACTATCACTACGAGGAGGACATCGCGCTGTTCGCCGAGATGGGCTTCAACATGTTCCGCATGTCCATCTCCTGGAGCCGCATCTTCCCCAACGGCGATGACGCCGAGCCCAACGAGGCCGGCCTCGCCTTCTACGACCGCGTTTTCGACTGCCTGCGTGCCCACAATATCGAGCCGCTCGTGACCCTCTCGCACTACGAGATGCCCTATCACCTGGTCGAGAAATACAACGGCTGGGCGAGCCGCGAGCTCATCGGCTTCTTTGAGAAGTACTGCCAGACCGTCTTCGACCGCTATCAGGACAAGGTTAAGTTCTGGCTCACCTTCAACGAGATCAACTGCGGTACTCAGGACATGGGCAACCTCTTTGAGACCAGCATGATTCAGGGCTTTGAGGGTCCGGCGTCGGCGGTCCACACTACGCCGCAGGCTCGTATGCAGGCGCTGCATCACCAGTTTGTCGCCAGCGGCCGCGTCGTGCGCTATGCCCACGAGCATTACCCGCAGTTTAAGATGGGCAACATGGACTGCTTCATCCTTTCCTATGCCGCCACGTGCGATCCGGCCGACGTGTTCGCCACGCAGCAGGAGATGAATACCATGAACTGGTACTGCTCCGACGTGCAGGTGCGCGGCAAGTACCCGTTCTATGCCAAGCGCTTCTGGGCCGAGAACGATGTTGAGCTCGTGATGGAGGACGGCGACCTGCAGGATATCGCCGACGGCAAGGTTGATTTCTACACCTTTAGCTACTACATGTCCGGCACCGTGGGCACCCACAAGGACCATGAGATGACCGAGGGCAACATGACCTTTGGCGGCAAGAATCCCTATCTGGAGTCCACCGACTGGGGCTGGCAGATCGATCCGCTGGGCCTGCGCATTGCCCTCAACGAGATTTACGCCCGCTACGAGATTCCGCTGATGGTGGTCGAGAACGGCATGGGCGCTTACGACGAGGTCGAGGAGGACGGCTCCATCCACGACCCGTACCGCATCGCCTATCTGCGCAGCCACATCAAGGCCATGGGCGAGGCAATCGCCGACGGCGTCGACCTGATTGCCTACACCTGGTGGGGCCCCATCGACCTGGTGTCCGCCGGCACCGGTGAGATGCGCAAGCGCTACGGCTTCATCCACGTCGATAAGTACGACGACGGAACCGGTACCTACAAGCGCCGCCGCAAGGACAGCTTCTTCGCATATCAGAAGATCATTAAGTCCAACGGCACCGAGGGTCTGGCTTAATCGACAAGATGAGTGCCACTGGGGAAAAGCCTTGGGAAGGGCTCGCGATTCGAGTCCCCACCTTAGCATTTGAACCATTTGGCACTATAATTACCGTAGGCATGCGCACAACGTTGCGCTTAATCAAGAG
>CABSMN010000358.1 GCA_902478765.1 uncultured Collinsella sp. | reverse complement strand
CACATCAAAAGGGAGTCCGCCAACGCCCTCGTCCGCACGTCATTCGCATGCAGAAACTGGTCCTCGGTGATATCAAAAGCCTTGATGCGCTCGTTCGTTTCGGAGATGGCCTCCAAAACCTCTTGGGCGCGGAGACCGTCTGACTTACGCGCGATCATAAAGGATCACTCCTTCGCGCTCGATTACCGCGGCAAGATCGTCATCAAGATGATCACTAGAGACGAGATCAACCTGCCTCCCGGTTTCTTTGCGCACCGCCTCACCAAATGCCGACAGCGCGAAAAGACCAAAGCCCTGCTCGCGATCGACTTCGAGACGCAAGTCAATATCGCTATCGACATGTGCCTCGCCCCGGGCATACGAACCAAAAAGAATCACGGTTTTGATGGCGGGAATCGAGCTGGCTGCCTCGCGGACGGCGGACTCAATCTGGGCAGTATCCAAAATGCCCGTCGCGGCGCTTTCGCTCGCAGAGCTTTTACCAAGTGAGGGAACAAACGGCAGAGAGCGCTCGCGCAGCATCTGCCTCATAAACATATTGACCGCAACAGACGAAGTCATGCCAAGCTCTTCGCACAGCTCGGCAAATGAGTCTTTAATTGACGAGTCCACTCGCACACTCAGCACAGACGCAGCCATGGATACCTCCTGTATGACATTGTCTATATATTATCACACAGACTAGCGCGAGGTCGAGGCGCGGTGTTCGATGTGACCGGGGATCTCGATGCGTTTGGGGGCGAGCTTTGCGGCCTCGCCCACGGTGGTGGTAACGACGTCGATGCGCTCGGACAGGCGCTCGACTACGCGCTCGGCAATGGTAAGAGTGTCCTGCGCTGCCGTGGTCACACCGCCAAAGAGGACGTGGTTCCAGGGATAGTCGTCAAACGTTGCAATCTTGAGACCCGCCGGCAACGAGGGCCCCAGCTGGGCCAGTGCCTCGGTCAGGCGCAGAAAGACCAGGCCGTTGACGGCAATGAGGCCGAGCTTTTTACCCGCATAGCCGCGGATGGTCTCGTCCAGGCGACTGACACCCGTGGCGCCACCATCGGCCAGGGTGACGACCTCACCCGCAAGGCCGCGTCGCGAAAGCTCGTCGGCAAAGGCCTCGGCACGCTCGCGACGCACGGGGCTGTCATCGCTTGCCTCGGTGAGCAGGCACAGGCGCTCGCTGCCCGCGACAGCCAAGGCGTCTACCAGGCCGGCGACCAGCTCACGGTTGTTGGAGGTCACCAGATCGACACCGCCGTCGGCAACATCGCGGTCGAGCAGCACAACGGGCAGACGCCCCGCTGCCGCGGCGATCGCCTCGTCATTGCCTCCGCAGGTGTTGACGACCAGGCCGTCCACACCGGCATCGATAAGTCTGGTGAGCGACTCTGCTTCCTTGGCGGAATCATTGCCGCTAATGGCAGTCATAAGCGAGCAGCCGCGCGCGGCGGCACTAGCGGAAAGCCCTTCGAGCATGGCGCTGGAGAACGGGTTAGCAATGTCGGCCAAGATCACGCCGATGAGGTTGGTACGCGAGCTGCGCAGATTGCGCGCGGCGGCACGTGGACGATAGCCGGTGCGCTCGATAACTGCCGCGATGCGAGCACGGGTTTCCTCGGTCATCTGCCCGGGGCGGTTGTTGAGATAGCGCGAGACCGTGGCCGGGCTCACGCCCGCCTCGGCAGCAATGTCCTTAATCCTCATCTGCGCCATAGCGCACCCCGTTTCCCAATTGTCGGCAGTCTGAGCCATTTTAGGCATTTTTTTAAAAATCTCG
>CABSMN010000357.1 GCA_902478765.1 uncultured Collinsella sp. | reverse complement strand
CCGCCTATGCGAAAGGGGAACAGATGATAAATGAAATCATGTATGCTCGCGGTGCAGAGAGCTCCATCATCCGCGAGATTTTTAGCTATGGCCTTGAGCGCAAGGCGCAGATTGGTGCGGAAAACGTATTCGATTTTTCGCTGGGCAACCCGAGCGTTCCGGCACCTGCTGCCGTGGCGGAGTCCATCAAAAAGGCGCTTGAACTGCCGAGCGAGCAGCTGCACGGATACACGCCCGCACCGGGCCTGCCGCAGTGCCGTACCGCCGTGGCTGAGTCGCTCAACCGTCGCTTCGGTACGAGCTATGAGGGCAAGGATGTCTTTATGACCGTGGGCGCGGCGGCTTCGCTCACCTGTACGCTCAACGCCGTTACGAATCCGGGCGACGAGGTTATTGTTATCGCCCCGTACTTTCCGGAGTATCGTGTGTGGATTGAGAAGGCCGGCTGTACGTGTGTCGAGGCGCTCGCCGATGAAGATACGTTCCAGCTGAGCGTAGACAACGTTCTTAAGGCGATTACCGATAAGACGGCTGCCGTCATCATCGACTCGCCCAACAATCCGACCGGTGCCGTGTATACGCGCGACACGCTGACGCGACTGGCCGATGTTTTACGCGAGGTCAACGCCAAGCGCGATCCCGAGAACCCGATCATGCTTATCTCGGATGAGCCGTATCGCGAGATTGTCTATGGCGCCGAGGTGCCTTGGGTGCCTTCGATCTACGAGTACACCATCGTGTGCTACTCGTATTCCAAGTCACTTTCGCTGCCGGGCGAGCGCGTGGGGTGGATTTTGGTTCCCAATACCAATCCGCAGGCTGCGCGTCTGATGCCGGCTGTTGCCGGTGCCGCCCGTACGCTGGGCTTTGTGTGCGCGCCGGCGCTCTTCCAGCGCGTAATTATCGACTGCATCGATGAGCCGAGTGACGTTAAGGCCTATGCGCGCAACCGCACCGCACTTACCGATGCACTAGCGGAGTACGGCTACACCTATGTTGAGCCGGACGGTGCATTCTACCTGTGGGTGAAGGCGCTGGAGCCCGATGCGAATGCGTTCTGTGAGCGCGCGAAGAAGTACGAACTGCTTGCAGTGCCCTCGGATAGCTTCGGCATGCCGGGCTGGTTACGCTTGGGCTACTGCGTGAGCTACGAGACTATCGTCAACTCGCTGCCCGCCTGGAAGCAGCTGGCCGACGAGTATCGTCAAAAGTAAAGCGCTCTGCTTACAATGTTTTACGTGAAACGGGGTTTGGTTTTAAACCAGACCCCGTTGTCATGGACGTTGTGTCGTTGGGATGGAGCGGTTTTACGACCATCGAATGCTATGCGTACAATGAATATACGCGACGGCCATACCGGATAAGGAGACCCGATGCCCTACCTGCTTTCTTGTGATATCCATACTCATACGATGTTCTCCGCGCATGCGTATTCAACCATCGAGGAGAACATATATTGGGCGGCAGAGCGTGGCCTGCAGGTACTTGGATCTGCCGACCATTTAAGCTCGATGGTTACGCCTTGCCCCAATGACCTGCGCAGTTTCCAGTTCTTTATTAACCAGGACATCTGGCCGCGCATTTGGAGTGGCGTGCTGGTGCTTCGCGGTGCCGAGGCCGATATCGTTTCGCTGGACGGAAGCTTGTTTGGCGAGGACATTCCCGTGTCGTTCGATATTGCCGGCGATTCGTACAGTCACCAGCATTCGCTGCTCAATTTGGTGACGCGTAATTTGGATTATTTGGTGGCAAGCGTGCATAACCCGCAGTT
>CABSMN010000356.1 GCA_902478765.1 uncultured Collinsella sp. | reverse complement strand
GCGCACCCCATGGCGGGCACGCAGTACTCGGGCTATGCACACTCCCGCGCCGACCTGTTCCAGGGCGCCCCGCTGGTGCTCGTACCGCCCGCGGTGGACGATGCGCTCAAGCTGGAGCTTTTGGGCCAGGTGCGCGAGATGGTGCGCCCCTTGGGCTTTGGCAAGTTCAGCGTGACCAGCGCCGCCGAGCACGACCGCGTCATCGCCTTTACGAGCCAGCTCGCGCACGTCGTCTCCAACGCCTATGTTAAGAGCCCGACCGCTCAGGTCCACCACGGCTTTTCGGCCGGTAGCTACCGCGATCTCACCCGCGTGGCGCACCTCAACCCCCAGATGTGGTCCGAGCTCATGATCGACGACGCCGACGCGCTCGCCTTCGAGATCGACCATCTGATCGAATCGCTTGGCGCCTACAGCCGCGCGCTCAAGGACCGCGACCAGCGCTATCTGGAGAATCTCCTTGCCGAGGGCGACCGCATTAAGCGCGCACTCGACGACGAGGCCTCCCACTAGACAACCCATCACGCCAGGTCGAAAGGACCGAAGCTTATGGCGATTACCATCGATATCGACACTGCACGCCCCTACCAGGTGCATGTTGGCACGTTTTTGCTGGAGCAGGCGGGGCCGCTCGTGCGCGCCACCGCCGGCGGCACCAAGGCCGTCATCGTGACGGACACCAACGTGGGCCCGCTCTACCAGATGCCCGTTAAGCAGAGCCTGGAGGCGTCAGGCTACGAGGTGAGCATCTGCACCTTCGAGGCCGGCGAGGCCCATAAGCGCGCCGAGACCTACGTTGCCATTTTGGAGTTTGTGGCCGAACACGAGCTTTCGCGCTCCGACGTGATCGTGGCACTCGGCGGCGGCGTCGTGGGCGACGTGGCGGGCTTTGTGGCCGCCACCTACATGCGCGGCTGCAAGTTTGTGCAGATCCCCACGAGCCTGCTCGCCATGGTGGATTCGTCGGTGGGCGGCAAGACCGCCATAGACCTGGCTGCCGGCAAGAACCTGGCCGGCGCCTTTTGGCAGCCGAGCGTGGTTATCGCCGACGTGGGGTGCCTGGCCACCCTCACGCCCGAGCAGTTCGCCGACGGCTGCGGCGAGGTCGTCAAGCACGCCGTGATCGCCGACCCGGAGCTTTTCGCCGAGCTGGAGAAGACCCCGCTCACGCTGGAGCTGCTCAACCAGGACGTGGCTCGCGTGGCGCTTATCATTGCCCGCAATATCGACATCAAGCGCGCCGTGGTCGTCGCCGACGAGCGCGAAACCAACCAGCGCAAGCTCCTCAACTTTGGACACAGTGCCGGACATGCCGTCGAGGCCTGCGAGCACTTTGAGCTGGGACACGGCAACTGCGTTTCGATCGGCATGGGTATCATCACGCGCGCCGCGGCCCTGCACGGCGTTTGCGATGCTGCCCTTCCCGGTCGTATTGAGGAACTCTGCGCCCGCCATGGCCTCAAGACCCGCTGCGACCTAGATGCCGATGCCGTCTTTGCCGAGGCGCTCCACGACAAAAAGCGCGCGGGAGACACCATCGACCTGGTAATTCCGCACGGCATTGGCCGTTGCAGCATCGACCGCACGCCGCTTTCCACCTTCCACGATTTGATTGCCGAGGGCCTCGGCCAGAAGGGAGACGCATCCGCATGCTAGCCCGCATCACCCCGTCCCCGCTCAAGGGCACCGTTCCCGCCATCGCGTCCAAGTCGATGGCGCATCGCCTCATCATCCTGTCTCTTATACACATCTGACGCTGCCGACGAAGCTAGAAGTGTA
>CABSMN010000355.1 GCA_902478765.1 uncultured Collinsella sp. | reverse complement strand
TTCTAGCTTCGTCGGCAGCGTCAGATGTGTATAAGAGACAGATCCACATCCACGCGGTCGATGCGCCCGCCGAGCGGCCAGCCGGCATACTCGACCTGGAGCTCGTTGAACGCAAACTCCAGGTAGCGCGGCGCGAAGGGCGCGAGCGCCTCGGACTCGTAGGCAAGAACGCCCTCCAGCTGCGGCAAAATCTCGGCCACCTGGCGCTCCTCCACCGGGGAGAGCGGCACGAGCGGGCCCTCGGTACCGCGCTTGCCCGCATGCTCGGCCAAGGTCTCGTCAAAGACCTCGCGCAGCAGCTCCTTCGCGCGTGGCAGATTCATGGGTGTCACGCGCTCCATGCCCTCCTGGGGCAGACGGGCATGCAAGTGTTCCAGCACGTCGTGGACAAAGTTGCCCTTCTCCATATTGCCAAAGCCAGCGTCGATCGACTGGGGCTTCACGCGGTACGAGACGAACCAGCATAGCGGGCAGGTCGAATAGGCCTCGATCTGCGAGGCAGACGTCAGGCGCGGCACCAGCGGCGCATCCTCGCCCTCGCCATCGCGACGACGCAGGACCAGATACGGAATGGCTTCATCGCTCAGATGCTGGGGGGCTTCGCAGGTCACGCGCTCGCGCCTAAGACCTTCGCCTGCCGCGGGATCGAAGTCCCTTACGATATCGCCCTCACCCACACACTTCGCCTTGTCGGCGCCAACGGCCTTAGCGTCGTCAGCGGCCTTGTCGGCGTCAGCGGCCTTAGCATCGTTAGCGGCCTCGGCATGCGCCCGCAACTCGGTCCACACGGCCGCCGGATAGCACTCGCGCGCCTGACGATCGTGGGTCACACGGGCGAGCGTAACCGGACCACGCGACGCTTGTATCGCGCGGCCAAAGCGTGCGCGCAGCAAGGCCGCAGGCTCAAGCGTCACGTCCTCGCGACCGAGGCTCGCCGTCAGCGTGGTCAGCGGCCCCTCTTCGTGTGAGAGCGGATAGCTGTCCAGATCGACATCGGCAAACAGCACGGCATCGTAGCTGCCGGGGCGCAGAGCCGCCGCATCGGCAAGCGAAGCAAAGCGAACCTGGGCGCGTGGCGCACGGTCAACCTCGTAGGTCTCGTAATCGTAGGCGGCGCTACGCTTGTCCACCTTGGTTCGAATGTCATCGAGCACGGGCACGGTCGCGGCCTGCGACACGTTGAGCGCACGGGCGTCATTCATAAGGATGTCGATGACGTGGCGCAGCAGGGCCACCTCCGCCTGGCGACGGGCCTGACCGTCGAGACCGCCAAGTGCGCGATCGGGCAGTGCCTCGGCAACGGCAAGCATGGCCTTGAGCGCCGTCACGGGTTTGTCGCGCCACAGCGCCTGGAACACGTCCGAGATCACGCACGGCACGCTCTTAAACCAGTTCTCGTCGCTCGCCGCTTTACGCGCGCCCCTCACCTGGCCCTGCACGCTCTGCAGCAGGCTCTTGACGCCCGCAGTGGTCTTGCTGCGCGACAGTCGCATATTCTTGTCGAACGTGCGCGCGCTGGCGGCGTCGGCACCCGAAAGCGGGCTGTAAATCCAGTCGGTAAGCTCCGGAGCGGGCCACCACTCAGTCTTAGAAGCTGCCCCTTCGTCGGCGGCCTTCATACGCTCGATCA
Source organism: uncultured Collinsella sp. (assembly GCA_902478765.1). GTDB lineage: Bacteria > Actinomycetota > Coriobacteriia > Coriobacteriales > Coriobacteriaceae > Collinsella. The sequence goes on along the minus strand of CABSMN010000355.1, from coordinate 150 downwards.
GGTTGGCGAGCGCCGTGAACTGCCTGCCCGCAATGGATTGGGAAAACGCCGTGAACTCGGCCGTCTCGGCAGCAACGTGGCGCGCCGCCAAACGAGCGGCAAGCTCGCCGAACAGCTGGGGTGCCCGGGCGGACACCACGAGTACGCGCA
>CABSMN010000354.1 GCA_902478765.1 uncultured Collinsella sp. | reverse complement strand
CACGCGCCACGTCGGCCAGCGTAAACTCGCCGGCGTCCGCCGCAATCTGCGCATGCAGCACGACCTGCATGAGCACGTCGCCCAGCTCCTCGCGTAGGTGAACCGCGTCGTCCGCCTCGATGCAGTCGAGTGCCTCGTAGGCCTCCTCGATCATGTTCTTGCCGATGCTGCGGTGCGTCTGCTCACGGTCCCACGGGCAGCCGTCGGGCTGACGCAAGCGCCAGACGATCTGCACCAGATGTTGTAGCTCGGCCGACGCGTCGACCAGCGTGGACAAATCGCGCGAGCCCTCGGCATTTTGCTGAGCCATGTGCTGCGCCATGGTTATTCCTCCTCCAGGACCACGTGGCGGAACGCGCCGCCCTCGTAGATGCCGTAGCTGTGCGAGCCGTCCTTGGGGATGCTCACGCTACCGGGGTTGAAGAGCCACAGGCCCGGGTGCGCGGCGCTTTCCTCGTTGACCTTGACGTGCGTGTGACCGTAGACGAGCGCGGAGCCCTCGGGCAGCGCGGGCGCGTGGTCGACGCTGTTGTGCATGCCGGCGCCAAAGACGTGGCCGTGCGTCAGGAACAGCTCACGGCCGGTTTCGTCAAACAGCGTGGCGTAGTCGGCCATGACGGGGAAGTCGAGGACCATCTGGTCGACCTCGGCGTCGCAGTTGCCGCGCACCGCGATGATGCGGTCGGCCAGGGCGTTGAGCAGCGGGATTACGCGCTTGGGGGCGTAATCGCGCGGCAGGTCGTTGCGTGGACCGTGGTAGAGCAGGTCGCCCAGCAGCACGATGCGGTCGGGCTGCTCGGAATCGATGGCGGTGACCAGGCGCTCGGTCCAGTATGCCGAGCCGTGGATGTCGGAGGCGATGAGGTATTTCATGGTGGTCCTTTCGGTGAGGTTGATGGGGTGGGTGTGGCGCGTCGCCGACCGTGTCACTCAAATTGCAGAGCCGCGGCTTGCGCCGCCTGCATCACGCGCTGGAGCGGCACATTGTGCTCACGGGCAAGGCGAGCGCAGTCCTCGTACTCGGGCGCTGCACGCTCGCTGCCATCGGGCAGGGTTGCCACCTTTACGGCCACCTCGCCCCAAGGCGTTGTCACCTGCTCGAATCGGCGCGGCAGGCAAACGCGTTCCATCACCTGGCGACGAACGGCGTTGGTCGTGGTCTCCAAAAAGATAATCGTCTGTAGGCGCTCGATATCCTCGTGCGAGCAGATCACCTGCAACTGCCATCCGGGGCGACCCTTTTTGCAGTAGAGGGGTAGCCAGTGCACCTCGCGGGCGCCGGCCTCGCGCAGGCGGTCGGCGGCATAGGCGAGTACCTCGGGCGACGCATCGTCGATGTCGCACTCCAGCTTGACGATGGTCTCGGGCGCATCGGTCTCGCGGGACAGCGGAGATGTACTTCCACGTTGCATACGGTCCGGTTCCTTTCCGCGCGGGCTCGTTTTGTTCACTCAAACGCTAGCACATCGCGGGCGGCGTGGGGGCGGCGTCATGGGATGGGCGGGACTTTTGCCCGTCGCGGACGTCGGCGTGCGCCGGGATCGTCCTCGCCCCTATCCAAACGTGTACGGCAGCCTCCAAACACGTCATTTTTTGCAGCTTTTGGAGGCTGACGTACACGTTTTGAGGCAGGGTCGATGTCGTGCGGCAGCCCTTGCGCGCCGCCTGCCCTTTCCAGTCGGTTTCGACTTGTGGCGTTCCCGGCGCGCCAGGGGTCGCGCCATTACAATGGAGCGGATTCGCTTGACGCAAAGGCTGTCTCTTATACACATCTCCGAGCCCACGAG
>CABSMN010000353.1 GCA_902478765.1 uncultured Collinsella sp. | reverse complement strand
CGTTCGTATCCGCGACCACGGCGGCGCCGGCGACAGCGCCCGCGTGGTCCAGTACGGTGGCGGACTTGGCGGCGCAAAAATCGACAAAGCGCTTGTAGCCGGCACATTTAACCATGCGCTCAGCGGTCTTGCGGGCGGCGGGGTCAACATCCACGGCCACGATGCGCGCCTGGCGCTCGCGCGCTGCCGCCTCGCGCCCGCGCGCCTCGGCAAGCAGCTGCTCCCACAGGGCGGCATCGTGCAGCTGCCAGCCCTCAAAGCCCCAGCGCTCGCGTGCGACGCCCGGGGCGCGGTCGGTCAGAATGTTCACGGCCTCCAGCAGCAGGCCGCCGCCGGCGCACGAGGCATCGATCAGCGTGGGAAGGGCTTCGTTCTCGTAATCGTCGGCCGTCAGCTCGCGCTCGCATAGTGCGGTCCAGCCGACCTGCGCCAGCACCAGGGCGGCGTAGTCGGGGCGCAACACGTGTGCGCCCTCGCTGGCACGAGTCGCAGCGGGCGGCAGGCGTTTGAACAGCGGGTCGCCCGAAAGGTCTAGACTTATGCTCGCGCGGCGCTGGCGCAGCGAAAGCAGTAGGTGAACATCGGGGTCGGCGGCATCGACATCGGCGCGACGTCCCGTGGTCTCGGCCAGGCGGTCGCACAGCGCGTCTTTGGCACGCAGGGCCGAGAAGCGCGTGTTGCGCAGCTGCTCGGTCACGCCGCGGGCGGTAATGGCGATGGTGGCGCCGGGGCGGACGATGTTCTCCCAGGCGATGTCGTAAACGCTGTCGTACAACTCATCGGCATCCTGCGCCTCAAAGCGCCCGAGCACCACAAACACTCGGCTGGCGAGGCGCGACCACAGGCAAGCGCGATAAGCTTCTTCGAGCTCGCCCTCAAATGTAGCGCGGCCCTTCAGGCGGCGGACATGCGAAAGCCCGAGGCGTTTAAGCTCATCGGCGAGTGCGGACTCAAAGCCCTCGGGGCAGCTTGCGTAAAATTCCATGGGTGACCTCTCTGGTTGCGTCGCTCCATTATATGATGGATGCTTCGTTTGCCCTTATCCTCGAAAGGAACCCATATGATTGATGCGTGTCCCGAACCCGCTGTGCTCTTTTTTGACGTGGACGGCACGCTGACGTCGTTCGATCCCGACGATATGACCGATAAGGACTTCAATGCAATCCATCCGTCGAAGGCCGTTGTCGATGCATTTGGTCGCCTGCGCAATGCGGGTCACCAGGCATTTATCTGCACGGGTCGCCCCTTGTGGCTGATTGCCGATGGCCTGCGCGCGCTGAACCCGGCGGGTATCGTTGCCATGGCGGGGGCCACGCTCGAGGTCGAGGGCCGCGTGGCACACGAGGACTGCATTGACGAGGACATTGTTGAGGAGCTCGCGCGTCGCATTACTGTGGCGGGCGGCGAGGCATTGTTCGAGACGAACGGTGCCACCTATTCACTTGAGCCAGTTGGTGTCGAACAGTCATTTCTGCTAGGCGCCGGCGTGGTGCATGGCACCGATCAGATGCGCATCGATGGCCGCTTGCGCGTAGGCAAGGTGTGCATTAACGCGTACGACCTGGCTCGCGTAGCCAACGATGACGGCTTTATCGAGCGCGAGTTTGAGCTGTGCAACACCGGTGGTCAGAATCGCGAGCTGAGCCCCAAGGGCATCGACAAGGGCGTGGGCGTGGCGCGAGCGCTGGAATACCTGGGTCGCACCGGCAACGCGCGCACCTTTGGCTTTGGCGATTCCGGCAACGATCTGGGTCTGTCTCTTATACACATCTGACGCTGCCGACGAA
>CABSMN010000352.1 GCA_902478765.1 uncultured Collinsella sp. | reverse complement strand
GAGACCTATGCCGCGGTCGCTGTGATCGGCTGCGTGGGCGTGGTCACGGGCGTGCCTGCGGCGCTCACGGTGGGCGGCGTGCAGATTTTCCTGTCCTACGCCAACCAGTACACCAAGCCGTTCAACGAGGTCACCAACGTCATTACGCAAATCCAGACCGCGTACGCCTCGGCGCGCCGCATGTTTGCGCTGCTCGATGCCCGCGAGCAAGAGCCCGATGCGCCAGATGCCGTGGAACTTGCCGCCCCGCAGGGCGAGGTCGCCTTTGAGCATGTGGACTTTAGCTACGTGCCCGACCGCAAGCTGCTGCAGGACATCTGCATCGAGGCTAAGCCCGGCATGCGCTTTGCCCTCGTTGGCCCCACGGGCTGCGGCAAGACAACGCTCATCAACTTGCTGTTGCGGTTCTACGATATCGATGCCGGTCGCATCATGGTCGATGGCCGTTCCTCGCGTGACTATACGCGCGCAAGCCTGCGCCGTGCCTTTGGCATGGTGCTGCAGGACACTTGGCTGTTCGAAGGCACGGTGGCGGAAAACATCGCTTACGGTTGTCCCGATGCCACACGCGAACAGGTTATCGAGGCGGCCAAGCGCGCGCATGCGCACAAGTTTATCGTGCAGCTGCCGAAAGGCTACGACACGGTGATCGGCGAGGACGGCGGCACGTTTAGCCAGGGTCAAAAACAGCTGCTGTGCATCGCGCGCGTCATGCTCACCGACCCGGCGATTTTGCTGCTGGACGAGGCGACCTCGAGCATCGATACCCGCACCGAGCTGCAGGTGCAGGCGGCATTCGACGAGCTCATGGCTGGCCGCACGAGCTTTGTCGTGGCACACCGCCTGTCGACGATTCGCAACGCCGACTGCATTCTGGTGATGCGCGACGGCGAGATTATCGAGCGCGGCACGCACGACGAGCTGCTAGCGGCAGGTGGCTTCTACGCCGAACTCTACCGCAGCCAATTCGCCCAGTGAGCAAGCCCGTGGGGCAAATTAATCAATCGACAGACGGTGGTTTACATCTGTCACGTTAGTACTAAGATATTCATCTAATAAATTGCATTAGTGGCTCGAGTTTCGGGGGAAACGAGGCAACGTGACTATGACATGCTCTATGGTGGTCAACAGCAAGAGCGGTAATACCAGGATGGTTTCGGGGGCGATTAAGCGCGCCCTGCAGGCTGCGGGTGTCGAGTTTATCCACGCCGCCGCGCTGAGCGATGATGCAGATCCGGAGCAGGTCGCGCTCGAGGCGCAGGGCGCCTGCGCGGCCGACACGGTGCTCGTCGGTTTTTGGTGCGACAAGGGCGCGTGCACGCCTTCGGTCGCGGCGTTGCTTTCCGCCTTGCACGGCAAGCGCGTCTTCCTGTTTGGCACCTGCGGCTTTGGCGCCGACCAGAGCTATTACCAGCAGATTATTGATCGCGTAACTTCCAATTTGGCTGGGGATGCCGAGCTTGCGGGCTGGGCGATGTGCCAGGGCAAGATGGGCCCCGCGGTCAAGCAGCGCTACGAGGCCATGCTCGAGCAAGATCCCGACAACGCCCGATTTAAGATGCTGCTCGACAACTGGGTTGCCGCGAAGGACCATCCCACCAAGGAGGATCTGGACAACATGGCTGCAGCCGCCAAAAAGGCCGTGCTGGGCGAGTAGTTCCCATCGCTGACGGCGGTCGGTCCATCTTTCTAAATGAAACGTCCTCCCGGGCGTCGGGGCACGAAGTTCCCTGCTCTACAGTCCTGCGCAAGACGAAGGCCACATTAAGTGGCCTTCTTTGCGTGCGGAACTCGCGA
>CABSMN010000351.1 GCA_902478765.1 uncultured Collinsella sp. | reverse complement strand
GCTCCATCTTAATGCCATGCTCCTGAGCAATGTAGCAGGCATCGCCCGTGAGCTGCGGGTAGTTGGTCGAATGGTCGTATACGCCGCCGATACCGCCCGTCGCCCACAGCGTGTGGCGGGCATGGATCTTAAACGGTTCGCCGGCATGCACGCCCTCGGCGGCATTTGTCAGCTCGTCGGCGGGACGAACCGAGTTGTTCTCGTCCACGGGAACGGCGACGACGCCGGTGCACACCGTGGCGCCGTCACGCTCGCCCGTTAGGATATCGGTCATGGCCACGTGCTCCAAAATCTGCACGTTATCCAGCTTGCGAACGGCCTGGAGCAGCTTGGTCGTAATCTCCTTGCCCGTAATGTCGGCATGGAAGGCAATGCGCGGACGGCTGTGCGCGCCCTCGCGGGTAAAGTCGAGGCTGCCGTCGGCCTTGCGCTCAAAATCCACGCCCATCGCTAGCAGGTCGTTGATGACCGAACGGCTCGAGCGGATCATGATGTCGACGCTCTCGCGGCGGTTCTCGTAGTGACCGGCGTGCATGGTGTCCTCAAAGAAGGCATCATAGTCCGAGCCCTCGGGCAGCACGCAGATGCCGCCCTGCGCGAGCATCGAATCGCACTCATCGACCGCGCCCTTGGAGAGCATGATCACGCGCGTGCTCGTCGGCAGATTGAGGGCCGCGTACAGACCCGCTACGCCGCAGCCGGCAATGACGACGTCGCACTCCATATCGGGGTATTGCTTGGTTTCCACAGGAATCCTCTCCCTTGTAATGTGGCATAAGGGACCGTCCCTCATGCAACATTGTTCTAGCGTGCTGCGTACTCGAGCATACGGTCGAGCGTGAGCTTGGCCTGGTCTGCTGCCTCGTCCGAGACGCCGATCTGCACCTCGCCCTCGCCCGTCTCCAGGCAGCGCACGAGCTTTTCGAGCGTGATAAGATCCATGTTGACGCAGGTGGGCTGCACCGCGGGGAAGTAGAACTTCTTGCCGGTGCCCTGGCAGCGGCGCTCGAGCTCGTAGAGCACGCCGCGGACCGTCACGATAATGAACTCGCTCGCGTCGGACTCCTCGGCATACTTGATGATGCCGGCGGTGGAGCCGATGTAGTCGGCCTCGGCCAGAACGTCGGCCTTGCACTCGGGGTGCGCCAGCACGAGCGCGTCGGGGTGGGCCTCCGTCGCGTCGACGATCTGCTCGACGGTGATGATGTGATGGCGCGGGCAGTAGCCGTTGTTGAGAATGACGTGCTTTTGCGGCACCTGCTCGGCTACGAAGCGTCCCAGGTTTTGATCGGGAATGAACAGGACATGCTGCTGCGGCAGCTCGGACACGATCTTAACGGCGTTGGAGCTGGTGACGCACACGTCGCTCCAGCTCTTGATCTCGACCGTGGAGTTGACGTAGCAGACGACAGCCAGGTCGTCGCCGTACTCGGCGCGCGCCGCGTCGACCGTCTCGTGCTTGACCATGTGCGCCATGGGACAGTCCGCGCCCGGCTCGGGCAGCAGCACGGTCTTGGTGGGGTTGAGCAGCTTGGCGCTCTCGCCCATAAACTCCACGCCGCACAACACGATGGTCTGCTGCGGCAGGCTCTTGGCGAGCTTGGCCAGGTAGAAGCTGTCGCCGACGTAATCAGCCACGGCCTGCACCTCGGGCGCCACGTAATAGTGCGCCAGGATCACCGCGTCACGTTGGGTTTTTAGTTGCTGAATGGCCTCGACGAGCTCTGCGGGCACCAGTGCCGCACGCTCCGTTGCCGTCGTTGCCGATGCCAGGCCGGCCGCGATATCGCGTGCAAGCT
>CABSMN010000350.1 GCA_902478765.1 uncultured Collinsella sp. | reverse complement strand
GTCCATATTCCGCTCGAGATCGACAAGAACCCTCAGGCAAAAGAACGTACGGACGAGCAGGCATACAGTTGCTCGCTTGCAGACATGAACGTTCTTTTGGCAGAAGATAACGAGCTCAATGCCGAGATTGCCCAGGCTCTGCTCGAAAGCGAGGGCATCGTCGTAACTCGCGCCGCCGACGGCAACGAAGCGGTCGACCTATACGTTGGCCGTCCCGCGGGTAGCTTCGATGCGATTCTAATGGACATCATGATGCCGGGCATGGACGGCTACGAGGCAACCCGCGCGATCCGCCTGAGCGAAAAGGCCGATGCGGCCGACATCCCCATCATCGCGCTCACCGCCAACGCCTTTGCCGAAGACGCCAAGGCGGCACACGACGCCGGCATGAACGCCCATCTGCCCAAACCGCTCGACTTTAACAAGCTCAAAAACATACTCGCCTGTATCAAGAAAAACGGGGCTGTTTCGCTATAGTTTGTGCTCAACCACCATGCGCAGTAGAAAGGAAGCCAACGATGTTTAGGCCCTTGCGTCGAAAGAAACGCGCCATCACCGACGAGGAAGCGCGCGAACTGCTCGCTACCTGCAAGCGCGGGGTCTTTGCCGTCAACGGCGATGATGGCTACCCGTACGCCATTCCCGTCAACTACTTCTTTGACGCCGAGCACGACAAGATTTATTTCCATGGCGCCAAGGCTGGCCACAAGGTCGATTCACTCAGGCATGATGATAAAGTCTGCTTTACCGTTTACGGCAACGAGTGGTACAAGGACGGCGACTGGGCTCCCTACGTTATGAGTACCGTTGTCTTTGGTCGTTGTCGTCTGGTAGATGAAGCGCCCGCGTTTATCGAGGACAAAGTCCGCCAGCTCGCGCTTAAGTACTACCCTTCCGCCGAAGAAGTCGAGGAGGAAATCGCCAAAGACATCAAGGGCGTCCAACTCTACGAGATTTCGATTGAACATCTTTGCGGCAAGCAGATTCACGAAAAGTAGCGAATGCGGAAAACGCGCTCGCTACCCTCTGCGCCCCATGCGTCCACGCATTTTGACGGCGTGGGCGCATGGGGCAGCACTCGAATCGAGCGCCCCCTATACCCCAAAAACGTAGCGGCCCAGGCGGTCGCACGCTTCCCTTACGCGCGAAAGCGGCAGCGCCAGATTCACGCGAATGTGGCAGGGCCCGTGGAACGGACGGCCGTCCTGATACCCCACGCCCACGCGCGCCCCCTCGTCGAGCAACCACTGAATATCGCGGCCATGCTCGCGACACCACTCGGTGCAGTCCAAGAACACCATATAGGTGCCTTGCGGACGCGAATAGGACACGCCCGCAAAATGCTCGTCAACGTAATCGCAGAAGTAGTCAACGTTGGCATCGATGACCTCGTTGAGCTCATCGACCCACTCGTAGCCCTGCTGCTGGTAGGCACCGATAAGCGCATGCATGGAGAGGACGTTCATCTCGTTGTAGTGAGTCTTGTTGGACACGGCGCACACGCGGTCGCGCAGCGTCTCGTTATAGATGATGTGGTAGCTGCCGACCAGGCCCGCCAGGTTAAACGTCTTGCTGGGCGCGTAGAGGGCAACCGTGCGCATGCGGGCATCCTCGCTCACCGACTGCGTCGGGATATGCCTGTGACCCGGCAGGATGATATCGGACCAAATCTCATCCGAGATCACCACGCAATCGTACTGGCGATAGATGTCCATGGCACGTTCGATCTCGTCGCGCTCCCATACGCGGCCGCAGGGATTGTGCGGCGAGCAGAACACCGCGGCATGGATGTGGTTTTGG
>CABSMN010000349.1 GCA_902478765.1 uncultured Collinsella sp. | reverse complement strand
CCAAGGCGGCTTCTACGCCGACCTGTACAATTCGCAGTTCGACGAAGCGGCGTAAATTCTGCCGCAGGGAACGAATAACGCCCGAGAACGGGGGCGCAGGACAGCCTGCGCCCCCGTTTTTTGTTCTGCGGCCCTCGAACCGCCTCCCCTGGGACCTGATTGACGCCCTCCCTCAAGGCCCCGTGGACAAAAAATGGCAAATATGAGTACTGTCACCTTTTTAGTAACAGCCAAAACTGCCCCAAATGCCGTCCTCACGGCTTACACGCGTCCCTAAATTGATCAAACAGCCCAATAGCGGACTTATATGTGATTACGTTAATGAACATATTTACTATTATGTCTATTATCTTGTGATGACGATATGGCACTAAGATAGCAACAGTACTCATATTTGCCATTTTTTGCCCACAGGACTTAGAGAACGCCAAAAAATCTAGCAATGCCAGCGAGCAAACCGCGTCAGCCGATGCAAGGAGTGTCCCCAAGTGCCGGCAGATAAGGAACGTCCCTAACTGCCAGGTTTGAAAGGTAGTCATTGGGGACGTTCTTAAACGACTAGTCAAACAAGAACGTCCCCAACGACTACTCATTTAAGTACGTCCCCAATGAGTGCCCCTGGAGCAAGACAACGCCGCAGGTAGAGGGCGGACAGCGAGCGCCGTTACGCGGGTTGGTAAACCCGCGTAACTAAATACGTTCCGCGATCTCGTGAATGAGGTAGTCGGTCTTTTCCCAGCCCAGGCACGGATCGGTGATCGACTTGCCAAAGACACCGCCGTCGACCGGCTGGTTGCCGTCCTCAAGGTAGGACTCGATCATAAAGCCCTTGACCAGCCTGGAGATGGCTTCGTTGCGGCGGCAGCTGTCGAGCACCTCCTTGCAAATGCGATACTGCTCCAGCGGACGCTTGCCCGAGTTGTCGTGGTTGCAGTCGATGACCGCTGCCGGATTGGCATAGCCGGCGTGCTCGGTATAGCGCTCGGCCAGGCGCTCGAGGTGCTCGTAGTGGTAGTTGGGGTAGGTGCGCCCATCGAGACCGATGTAGCCACGCATAACGGCGTGCGCGAGCGGATTGCCGTCGCACTCGACCTCCCAGTTGCGGAAGATGAAACTCTGATGCGCCTGAGCGGCGTAGATGGAGTTGAGCATGACGGTGGTGGAGCCGGCAGTGGGGTTCTTCATGCCCACCGGCACCGAAATGCCGCTCGACACCAGACGGTGCTCCTGGTTCTCGACCGAGCGCGCGCCCACAGCGACGTAGCTCAGCAGATCGACAAGGTACTGATAGTTAGAGGGGTAGAGCATCTCGTCGGCGGTAAAGAAGCCGGTCTCCTCGATGACGCGCAGGTGCATGTGGCGAATGGCCTTGACGCCCTCGAGCAGGTCATCGGGCGCCTCGGGGTCGGGATTGTGCAGTAGACCCTTGTAGCCGGTACCCTTGGTGCGCGGCTTGTTGGTGTAGACACGCGGGATGATGATGAGCTTGTCCTTGACCTCCTCGGCGGTTTTGGCCAGGCGGTTCATGTACTCGAGGACCGAATCCTCGCGATCGGCAGAGCACGGGCCGATGATGAGCACCTTGCGCGCGTCCTCGCCGGTAAAGACCTTGGCGACCTCGGCGTCGAATGCCTGCTTCTTAGCGGTAAGCTCGGCGGAAAGCGGCATTTCCTCGCGGATCTCCATGGGGATCGGCAGCCTGCGTTTGAAATCCATGGCCATAGGGGCCTCCTCAATCTATAGAGAGAGCAAAAAGCGTATTGTCGAGTGCTCGGCATTATCCGCTGTCGCACGCTAAAGTGCAAGCA
>CABSMN010000348.1 GCA_902478765.1 uncultured Collinsella sp. | reverse complement strand
GCTCGAGATCACACGGACCTCGCCATGGTCCAGACCGGCCTCGTCGAGGCCCTTGGCGATCATGGTACCGAGCTGCTTGACGGCATTGTTCAGCGGTGCGGAGGGCATTTCCTCCGTACCGATCTCAAACAGGAAATCCTTAGCGTCTGCCATGGCTTACGCCACCTCGCCTTCCTGGTCGGCATTCTCGTTGACTCCGGCGACCTCGGCCATATAGGCCTCGCAGCACGCCTTGGCGACGGCGCGGACGCGCAGGATGTAGTTGGCACGCTCGACCGCGGACAGGGCGCCACGGGCGTCGAGCAAGTTGAAGGCATGGCTGCACTTCATAACGCAGTCGTACGCCGGCAGCGGAAGCTTGCGCTCCAGGCAGGAGTGGCACTCGGCCTCGTAGTCGTCAAACTTCTGACGCATCATCTCGACGTTGGCGACCTCAAAGTTGTAGGCACTGAACTCGCGCTCGTTCTCCAGGAACACGTCGCCATAGGTCATGGGCGTGCCATCGGGCAGATAGCTCCACACCAGGTCATAAACGGAGTTGACGCCCTGGGCGTACATGGCGATGCGCTCCAGACCATAGGTGATCTCGACGGGCACGGGGTCGACCTCGATGCCGCCCACCTGCTGGAAGTACGTAAACTGCGTGACCTCCATACCGTTGAGCCAGACCTCCCAGCCAAGGCCCCAGGCGCCGAGCGTCGGGCTCTCCCAGTCGTCCTCGACAAAGCGGACGTCATGGTCGTTGGGGTCCAGGCCAATGGCGGCAAGAGACCCCAGGTAGAGCTCCTGGGCGTTGACCGGCGAGGGCTTAATGAGCACCTGGAACTGATAGTAGTGCTGCATGCGGTTGGGGTTCTCGCCGTAGCGGCCGTCGGCGGGACGGCGGCAAGGCTGCGCATAGCAGGTGCGCCACTCGGCGGGACCGAGCGAGCGCAGCGTGGTCGCGGTATGGAAGGTACCGGCACCGACCTCGGAGTCATAGGGCTGCATAATGACGCAGCCCTGCTCGCCCCAGTACTGCTGGAGGCGCAGGATGATGTCTTGGAAGGAAAGCGATGAAGCGTTCATGCCTCTAATATCCCCTCGTCGAAACGATTACACGGTTAGGTACTGTACTATAGCGTTTTTTAGTCGATAGCGCCGATGCGGTTGAGCGGCCAGTAGCGCACGAGCGCCACGGCGATCAGATCAGAGCGATCGACGGGACCAAAGTAGCGTGAGTCGGCAGAGTTTTCGCGGTTGTCGCCCATCACCCACACGCACCCGTCGGGAACGGTGTAGGGATAGCTCACCTGAGCACCGGGCGCTTGGACCGAAAGCGGCCAGCTCATGCCCGTCGTATAGTCCTCGTCGAGCGCTTGGCCGTCAACGACCACCTTGCCATCCTGCAGGTCGACCGTCTGGCCGGCCGTGGCAATAACACGCTTGACAAGAACATCATGCTCGGAGGTGCCATCGGGGTTGTGAAACACCACGATATCGCCCTGCTTGACGGGCTGACCGAGCTCGAGGCCCACCTTTTGTGCCAGGATCTGGTCGCCAATCTCGATCGTGGACTCCATGGAGCCGGTGGGCACCACAAAGGGCTCGACCACAAAAGTGCGGATCAGGAACGTGGCCACGAGCGCGATCGCGATGACCGCGATCCACTCAAAAGCGCCCCTCAACGCGGAATGTTGCGTAGGAACCATACTCACTCCTCGCTCTGCGAATACGAAGCGTCCAAAATCTCCTGCGCGTAAGCGCGCTCCTCGGGCGTGAGCCGCGCCGTCTCGATCAAGTCGGGACGCCAGCGGCAGGTGCGCTCGATGGCGTTCTTGCGACGCCAGGCATCGACCTTGGCG
>CABSMN010000347.1 GCA_902478765.1 uncultured Collinsella sp. | reverse complement strand
CGTCGGCAGCGTCAGATGTGTATAAGAGACAGGGGCAATGAGGATATGAAGCACCATCTCAAGGACCTCGGCTTTGTCGAGGGCAACGAGATCCACGTGGTGAGCTCGAGTGGCGCCAATATCATCGTCACGGTGCTGGGTGCACGCTTTGGTATCGATTCCAAGGTTGCCATGCACATCATGACCGTCGGTTAGTTCGCAGCATTTCGCAAAAAGCTGAAAGGGGGACAAGTACATGAAGACGTTGGGTGACGTCAAGGTGGGCGAGAGCTCTACCATCGTCAAGCTTCACGGTGAGGGTGCACTGCGCCGTCACCTTATGGACCTGGGGCTCATCAAGGGCACGTCGTTTAAGGTCGTAAAGGTCGCACCGCTCGGAGATCCGGTCGAGATCAACGTGCGCGGCTACGAGCTTTCCATCCGCAAGGAGGAGGCTGCCGTCGTCGAGGTCCAGTAAGGGCCAGCGGCGAGTATTTCTGCAGATAAAGTTAGGTTTTTCTAACTTAATGCAGCAACTTTAAAGCACATTATCCAGCTCGCGCGGAGAAAGCAGCGCGGGCACACAAGGAAGAAGGATTGAATGGCGGATTCTCAGATCCATGTCGCGCTGGCGGGTAACCCCAACTGCGGCAAGACCACGCTTTTCAACCTGATCACCGGCGCCAACGGCTACGTTGGCAACTGGCCCGGCGTCACGGTTGAGAAAAAGGAAGCCAAGCTCCTGAGTGACAAGAACGTCACGATTACGGACCTCCCCGGCATCTACTCGCTTTCCCCCTACAGCCCCGAGGAGCAGTGCTCGCGCGATTACCTCATGAGCGGCGAGCCCGATGTGGTCGTCCAGGTTGTCGACGCGACCAACCTTGAGCGCAACCTGTACCTGGCACTTCAGGTCGTCGAGACCGGCCTGCCCGTGGTTGTCGCCCTCAACATGGCCGACTTGGTCGAGAAGAACGGCGACAAGATCGACACGGACAAGCTCTCCAAGAAGCTCGGCTGCCCGGTCATGATGATCTCGGCCCTTAAGAACAAGGGCATCAACGAGCTGTTCGAGCAGGTCAAGAAGTCCGCTGCTTCCAAGGGCCAGGTGCCGGAGCACAAGTTCGATTCCTCCATCGAGGACGTTCTGGACCACATCGAGAACAATCTGCCGGCGAGCGTTCCCGCCAACAAGCGTCGCTACTACGCCGTCAAGCTGTTCGAGCGCGACGCGGACGCCTGCAAGCTCATCAACCTCACTAAGGAGAAGGCCGCTCGCGTCGAGCAGCTGGTCGCCCAGTGCGAGCAGGATTGCGACGACGACGCCGAGTCCATCATCACCGGCGAGCGCTACGGCGTGATCGCTCACATCATTGACGAGTGCCTCACCAAGGCTCCGGCCAAGATGAGCACCTCCGAGAAGATCGACCGTGTGGTTACCAACCGTATCTTGGGCCTGCCGATCTTTGTGGTCATCATGTTCTGCGTGTACTACATTGCCGTCTCTACCTTGGGCGGCACGGTGACCGACTTCACCAACGACCAGCTCTTTGGCACCGACGGTTGGTATGTGCTCGGCCAGGGCCGCGACGCCTACGACGCAGCTGTCGAGGCTGCGGGTGACGCCGCCGACTCGGTCGACCCGGCACAGTACGGCCCCTATGTTCCGGGTATTACCACCGTGGTGCACGATGCCCTTGTGGCGGGCGGCACCGAGGACGGTGGCCTGGTCGATTCGCTGGTCTGTGACGGTATCGTCGGCGGTCTGGGCGCCATCTTCGGCTTCGTGCCGCAGATGTTCCTGCTGTTCGTGATGCTGTCTTTCTTGGAGGACTGCGGCTACATGGCGCGTGTCGCCTTCATCATGGAC
>CABSMN010000346.1 GCA_902478765.1 uncultured Collinsella sp. | reverse complement strand
GCGATAGCGATCCGGATCGCTCAAAAAGTCACGGATCTCCTCGAGTTCCTCGACTGCCTCGTCCACGCCGGCAACGTCCTCGAACTTGACCTTGGGGCGCGTGGCCTCGTTGGTCTTGGCGTTGGTCTTGCCAAACTGCATGTTCCTGTTGTTGGCGCCCATCATCTGGCGCATAAAGTAGAACATGATGGCAATCAGGGCGATCGTCGGAAGCACGCTCATCGCCAGGTCACCCCAAAAATCGGGGTCATTGGTGTTGACGATGTACTTGGTATCGGGGTGCTCCGCCATAAGCTCGGCAAGCGAATCGGAGCCGACATAGGTCGAGGAGAAGCTCTTGAGCTCGCTCGTATCGCCCTTGTCCTTCTTCGTCTTCCAGTAATGACCCGTCACGCTTCCGTCTTGAACCGTATAGGTCAGATCTTCGACGCGATCCTGCTTGATGGCGTTGACCATCTCGCTCGTCGCGAGCTTTACGGTATTGCTGGAATTGGCAAAGCCGGAGCCCATGTTAAAGAAGGCGTAGCCCAGAAGCGCGCAAGCCAAAATAAAATACAGCCAGCCCGTACGCGTGGGCTTCTTGCCTCCGGGCATCCCCGGGATCTTAGGCTCCCGGGGAGTCTGGGAATTGTTATCGTTACGGTCGTCGGGCATCTTACGAATAAACCTCCGGTTTCAAAATGCCCAGATACGGAAGGTTACGATAGCGCTCGGCATAGTCGAGGCCGTAGCCCACCACAAAGGCATCGGGGCAATGGGTTCCAACATACTTGGGCGTGATGGCCGAGGTACGGTCCTCAACGTCCTTCCACAGGAAGGCGGCGACCTCCAGAGAAGCGGGCTTGCGGCTCTCGAGGTTCTTCATCAGATACTTGAGCGTCAGGCCCGAGTCCAGAATGTCCTCGACGATCAGCACGTCGCGACCGCGGATGTCGATATCCAGGTCCTTAATGATACGCACGATACCCGAGGACTTCACACCGTCGCCATAGCTCGAAACAGCCATGAAATCGATGTTGGTCGGCAGCTCGATCTTGCGCATCAGGTCGCCCATAAAGACCACGGCGCCGCGCAGGACCGCAATCAGCACCAGATCCTTACCCGCGTAGTCGCGAGTAATCTGCTCGCCCAGGCGAGAGACGATACCGTCGATATCCTCCTGCGTAAACAGAACCTTCTCGATATCCGGATGTTGAGAAGCCATGACAACCCTTTCTTGTGCTTATCGCCCATACACCGCCGTATGGACGCGAACTTCACATTCTAGCAGCGCACGGGGTATATTTTCCAGCCCGTACGCCATCAGCGCGGGAATACCGTCAACGTCGCACAGAATAGCTGGCGTGGGACGCTATTCCGCATCGACCACACGAAGCAGATACGCCACGCGCGTTGCGGCCGTGCATTTAAAACGTTCGTCCGTGCGAACGCCTGCGACCCATACCACGGCACCTCCCGGAGCCGTTCTCACCACGGGAACGCCTGCGCGCTCAGAAACAGGAATACGAGCCTCGTTGAGTAGGTCGGATACCTTCTTACTTCGCCCACTCATGCCCAACGGACACATCACATCCCCCGGCACGGGACCGTCTACCCACAGACGCGCCAAACGCGCCTCGGCGGGAATCTCCCCGCGCGAGCCGGCGAGCATCCGTTCGCTATCGCGATCGGCAAAGCCCAGCGTCGCGGCATCCACCATAGCGACCACCCCTCCGGCACCCGCGAGTTCGCGGGCACGGCGCACAATATCACACCCCGGCTCGACGGCTATCGGCTCTGCCACCAGGATGCGGCCCGCCCCCAGCGGCAATCGACCGGGAATGGTGACCCAATCGGCAACTAACCCCTCGCGCGCCGCCGGGGCCTTGAATG
>CABSMN010000345.1 GCA_902478765.1 uncultured Collinsella sp. | reverse complement strand
CCGCGAGCGAGACGCTCGGCATGAGCAGCGAGCTCACCGTGAGCGCGCACACGGCGCCTACGACGATGCGGCGCGTCACGCGGCGCCAGCTGCCGTGCGCGAGTCCTATGCGACGGCGAACGTCGGGTTCGGCAACATGGGTTCCGGCGGTAGTGTCATTGCGTTTGGGGGTCGTGAACAAGGCTGCCATGGTTGCTCCCGTTCTCAAAGGGCCTATACGGCTAGGTTCAGCGTATCTGCTGGATGTTGCCGGCGGTAGTGCCGTTTGGAGGGCAAAATGTCCAAAATCCGGAAGAGGAATAAGCTGCGCACCTACGCGTTGTCGGGCATTAATCACAAAGCGCGGAGCCGCCTGTTGCGACTCCGCTCGCGTGTGCACCATACGAGTGCAAACAGGAAACGCCACCGCCGGAGGGGGGCTCGGCGGTGGCGTTGCTAAACGGTGCGCGGACTAGGCGGCTTTAAAAGTGTCGGTTCGTGTATGAAGGGCGTCTATGAGCGCTTGCGGCTCACCACGGCGCCCGCGGCGATGGCGGCTGTTCCCGCAAGGGCGGCTGCCACGATGGCTGCGCTCGAGGCGTCGCCGGTCGCTGCGAGTTTGCCGGCGATCTTGGCTCCCGTGGCTGCAACTGCAACGGTCTTGGTTGTCTTCGCGCTCTTAGACTTGGAACCCGGCTTGGTCTCGCCGGGCTTTTCCCCGGGTTTGGTCTCTTCGGGAGGCGCGATGACCGTGCTCTTGGCGACAGCTTCGTTATAGGGGGAGTCGATCACAGCGTCGCCCGTGCCGATGGTTTGACCCGCCTCGTAGACGATGCCGTCGCTGAGTTCTTCCTTGTTGCGATAGTCAATGACCTTGCCGCCTTCAGGCGTCTGGATGGTGGCTCCTTCGATTTCGATGGTGCCAATCGCCTTACCATCCGCGCTCATGGCAAGGGCGAAGATTGCCGCCGTGTCTCCCTCGGCCGTGACCTTGCTGCGGAGAATCGAAATGGTTGCGGGCGTGATGCCCTCCTTGGTCTGAGCAAAGATGCCGATGTTCATGCCTCGGGGCTGAGGGTTAGTTTCGCCATCCTGGCCTGCACTGTAGTGGTCGGGGCCGTCGCCGCCGGTCTCGGCATAGCGGGCTATGGCCTTGACAACGGAGTCGCTGATGTAGATATGGCCACCCGCTTCGCCGGAGTAGAAATTACTGGTGGAGATTGCAACCGAGAACCTGCCTTCTGCGAGCGCATCCACAGTCGAGCCGTTCTTGATGACGATGTCGTCCTCATCGGTGAAGAGTGCGCTGACTTCCCCGCCATCTGAGCTTGCGCGGGCCGTCACGGTCGCGTCATCGAGCGTGATGCCCTTGTAGACATAGATGCCATACCCAACGCCACTTGCGTTGAGGGAAGCGTTCGTGACCGTGAGGCTGTTTTTACCGTCGATGGCGGCGTCTTCCTCGGAACTTGCCTTGACCTGGCTGCCACCCGAGATCTCGATGTTGCCGTCGGCCCAAATCGCATTGTCTTTGATAGAGCTTGCCTCTACCTTGCCGCCGCCCTTTATGATGAGGTTCTCGTTAGCATCGATACCCTGATCCTCGGTGGCCTTGGCGGTGACGGTTCCGCTGTTGTCGATCGTGATGTTGCCGTCGGCCCTGATGCCATCCGAATCGCCCGTGGCGTTAACGTTTCCCGAGCCCTTGATGGTGACATCGCCCCCGGCATCGATGGCATCGTGCTCGGTGCTCGTGGCGTTGACAGTGCCAGCGCCGTCGATGTTGATGTTGCCGACGGAAGTGATGGCGTCACGAGAAGATGCCACGTTGAGCGTGCTGGACGCGTCGCCCTGAATATTAAGCTCGGCGTTCTCGTTCGCGCCATCCTTAACCT
>CABSMN010000344.1 GCA_902478765.1 uncultured Collinsella sp. | reverse complement strand
GTTCTGCTCGTCAAAGCGGGCGCGGAGCTCCATGAGCACCGTGACCTCTTTGCCGTTCTCGGCGGCGTCGATGAGCGACTCGCATAGGCGGCTCTGCTTGGCCACGCGGTAGAGCGTGATGCGCAGCGAGATGCACTCGGGGTCGTAGGCCGCCTCGTGAACCAGATCCAAGAACGGGTTCATGGCCTCATAGGGATAAAAGAGCAGCTTGTCGTGCTGCAGTACCTGCTCGCGGATGGAGCGGTTCATGTCGATGGTGGGGTTGGGCTGTGGTTTAAACGGCGTAAAGAGCAGCTCGTTGCGCAG
Organism: uncultured Collinsella sp.; assembly: GCA_902478765.1. GTDB lineage: Bacteria > Actinomycetota > Coriobacteriia > Coriobacteriales > Coriobacteriaceae > Collinsella. Next base: position 1,570 of record CABSMN010000344.1, on the reverse strand, counting down.
ATGCTCGGGAATCTTGCCCTCAATGCCAAAGACATAGCCCAGGTTGAGCGGGATATCGCAGGTAAAGACTGAGCGGCGCGAAAGCTCGAGTGCCTTGCGGATGGTCTTGAGCGTCTGCTTCTCGAGCGAACCCGAGACGGCGAGCACTACCGGCTGCAGGCGCAGGCGCTTCTTGAGGATGCGCTTCATGTGCTGGCGGTAGTCCTCTTCCTCCTCGACGCCTTCGCCGTCCGGATCGATGTCGGCGTTGCGGGTGACGCGGATGAGCGCGCGGTCGAGCGGCTTATAGGAGCCAAAGCAGCTGTCTAGGCAGGCGAGGATGACGTCCTCGAGCAGGATGTAGGAGTAGGTGCCGGTGGGCGAGGGGATCTCGACCACGCGGTTCATCGAGGCGGGAATCTCGATAAGGCCCAGCAGACTCTCCTCGTCGGTGACGCCGTCTAGGCCGCAGGCCAGGTAGAGAGCGCCGTTGCGCAGGTTGGGGAAGGGGTGGCGCGGGTCGATCACCAGCGGCGAGATGACCGGCGAAACGTAGGCCTGGAAGTAGCGGGTGACAAAGGTGCGCTCCTCGGGCGTGAGCGATTCGACACGCGCGCGGTGGACGCCCAGGGCGTCGAGCTTGCCCTCGATGCTCTTGAAGATGGACTCCCAGCGGTCGAGGAGCTCGGGCAGCTCCGCTACGACGGCTTCGACCTGCTCGGAGGCAGTCATATTGCTCTTGTTGTCTACGGGTTGTTTTTTGAGCTCGGCCAGGTCGGATAGGCCGCCCACGCGCACCATAAGGAACTCGTCGAGGTTGGACTCGAAGATCGAGACGAACTTGAGGCGCTCGAACAGCGGCACGGACTCATCGAAGGCCTCGTCGAGCACGCGGTTGTCAAAGCGTAGCCAGCTGAGCTCTCGGTTCTGCGTGTACGAGAAGTCGCGCGGCGGTTTGCGCAGCTTTGCGGCGGCTTGCTTCTTTTCGATTTTGCTCGGCATATGCATCTGTCCGTTCAGTCCCAACAGGGGACGGTAGCCTAACACTATTCACTATTGTCTCAATTTAGTCGACTTGCGGCACCGACGTATTGTGCGAACGGTATCTTTACCTACTTCTTACGCTGTCAAGGCATGCAACTAACTGCCCGACTCGTTTTGCAGGCAATCTATTTCCACACTCAACTGGTGAGGATATATGAATAAGAATGATTGAGAGCTGAATATAATTGAATCCAAATCGAATCGTGGACAAACGTCATGTATATGCAGAAAATCGTTTTAGCTATGCAATTTCTAAACAAGAAAATAATTAAGCGATTTTGCTAAATTCCTCAGAAAAAAGAACGTTTACCTTTGAAAACCTGCTTTAGAGAACCGAAGTGCATCATGGGGGAATCATATGCGATATACCGTTCATCGCACTTTGTTGACCGTTCGGGGGCGAGGTGGAATTGCGGGTGATTTTTGGATATAACTAGAGCCGTCAGCAAGCAGCGTCCCATACGGAGGGGCGCTGATACATTCGGCCAGTAAGGCCCGAAAGAAAGGTAGGAGGCCATGACGAAAGGTCTGCACGTGCCTTCCGAGA
>CABSMN010000343.1 GCA_902478765.1 uncultured Collinsella sp. | reverse complement strand
GCGCAACGCGTTGCGCTGAGTCCTGAGACTGTTGCAATGAAAATGAGAATCAAGGCCCAGCAGTTATTGTTTAGTACGCTCGGCTACACCTCTGCCGCGTACATGTTATTCGATATAATCTGGACGCTTTCGGACGGTGTGGGCGGCACGCTGGGCATTGCTGCCAACTGGATTTCCAACGCGGTTTCGTTTTCGCTCTTTGCCGCCGCGTGCCTCATTTGGTTTATCTATTCCGAGACGGTGCAGGGTTCTCGCCTTTTGACCGCGCGCTATAGGATGGCGTTTGTAACGCTGCCTGCGGTGCTGGTAGTCGTACTGGCGTTTACTAGCTACTGGACGCATGCTCTGTTCTATATCGATGCGCAGGGCGCTTATCGTCGCGGTTTTGTCTATATGATCCAGCCCATCGTCAGCTACTGCTACGTTATATATACGTCCCTGCATGCGTTTATACAATCTTGCAAGGTCGAGAGCCTACAAAAGAAGGCCATCTATCAAACCTTGGCATTTTTCGCCATTCCGGCCTTGGTGGCCGGTGTCTTTCAGGTCTTTTATTCGGGTCCCTGCCTTAGTGTCGGCATCATGTTAAGTATGTTGCAGCTCTACATTGTTTGTCAGGAGCAGCTGATCTCGACCGACCCGTTGACTGGACTTAACAATCGCAACCGTTTTGAGACCTATATGCTGTCGCTCTTCTCAAATGTGGATCAGGCCGAAGATGTGTATCTGCTTATGATGGACGCCGACGGCTTTAAGCAGATTAACGACCGGTATGGACATGTGGAGGGCGACCATGCTCTCCAGGTCATATCTGCTACGCTCAAAGAGGTCTGCTCGGTGTCTGGTGGTTTTATCGCACGTTATGGCGGCGATGAGTTCGTGGTGCTCCAGAAGGCAGCGGCGGAACAGGACATCATGGACCTGTGTTCGGCGATTAACGACGAGCTCGCTCGTGCCGAGGTGCCGTATCTGTTGCGGATGTCCATCGGCTATGCACGGGTCGGTGATGGTGTCGACACCTGGCAAGACTTGCTTCGCGCTGCCGATGCGGAGCTCTACCGCGTCAAGGCCGAGAAAAAGAAAGCCGGCGTCCAGATACGCTAGAAAAAAGGGGCGCACGCTTGCGTGCGTGGCGGCCCTCAGCTCACCGATGTATTCCATTAAGCTAAAGTACATGAATCCCCTCTGCTAAATAAGGGCAGTTCGCTAGGCTTTTTTGGGTTTGTTGACGATGATGATGCCGCCGCAGACCAACAACAGGGCAACGATGACAGTAACGGGGCTCGTGCCAGCGCCCTCGCCGAGCAACAGCGCGCTCAGCAGCACACCAAAGACGGGGTTCATAAACCCAAAGACCGAGACGCGGCTGACGGGGTTGACGGCAAGCAGGCGCGACCACAGCGAGTAGGCGACCGCGGAGATAAGCGCCATGTAGATGATGAGCGCGATGGCGGGGGCAATCGCCGTGGGGGAGAGCGCGCCACCCATCAAAAAGCCGATGGCGGTGAGGACCAGGCCGCCGACCAAGAACTGCCAGCCGGCGAGCAAGACGCCGTCATGCTTGCGCGAGAAGATGCCGATCAGGCAGGTCGAAAGAGCACCCGCGACAGTGGAGGCTAGGATAAAGCCCTCGCCATCGAGCCTGAAGCCAAAGGTGCCATCTGCGCCCGAGAGGTTGACGAGCGCGACGCCGGCAAAGCCCAGCGCACAGCCAAGCACCTTGGCCGTATTGAGCTTCTCGGTGTGAAATGCCAGGGCGGCAAAGAGGATTGCGAGGAAGTTGGCGCTGGCCTCGATGATGGAACTCGACATGGCGCTGGCGCGCGAGAGTCCCAGGTCTGTCTCTTATACACATCTGACGCTGCCGACGAAGCTAGAAG
>CABSMN010000342.1 GCA_902478765.1 uncultured Collinsella sp. | reverse complement strand
AAGCGATTCGTCGACTTTGACCTGCGATTAGAGGACGGCCAGCTGCTGCTGTTAGTTTCCAACACGTTTGACCGCGCGCCGCGCATGGTCGACGGCATGCCCGTAGCCGGGCACACCGGACACGGCTTTGGAACCAAGAGCATTAAGCTTGCCGTCGAACGCATGAACGGCAACTGTCAGTTCCGCATTAACGGCGATCGGTTTGAGCTGCGCGCTGTGATGTAGAAGTGCGGCGCCGATCTCGAGGCGCGCCTTGCCCGCCAGGCAATCGCTCGCCGGCGCCAATCCGCTACAGCGGAGCGGCCGCCGGAGTCAGCTGCTTGATGTAGGCCCACATGCGCTGCTTAGCGGCCCTGTCGGTGAGTGCCGCCTCAAAGCCATCGAGCGCGAGTACGCGGCGGCCCTGCACATGGGCGACCAGGCCGGGCTTGAGCATGGCGGTGTCGAAGTCATCGATCGCCACGAGCATATCGGCGTAGGTCTCGCGCATGGCATCGGCCGCGTTGTTGTCGAGCAGTAGCACCGCCTCGGGGTCCAAGGCCTCGAGCGCCTCGCGGAACAGCTCGCACGGCAGAGTCTCGCCCACCGTGACCGCTCCGTCACCCACGCCGGCGACGCTTGACAGCACGCAAAAATCCTCGGGCGCGTAGCCGATGGCCCCAAGCGCCTTGCGCAACGCCGCGCCATCCGGGCCGGCGGCAAGCTCGCCACCCGAACGCTCGGCCTCGTCCAAATCGCCTTTGACCAGCACGATCGGCGAGCATGCGTTGCCCGCGATACGCACGCCACGGACCGCAAGCGATGTGAGCTCCTGCTCGGCCGCCTGGGCGATGGCTTCTTTTTTCTGGCTTTGTGACGTGGACATGCGCTCTCCAATCGTTTGCGTGCCCACCATTATATAAAAGAGCTGCCCGCGAGTGGTTGCTTTGCGGGCGGCTGGGTATAAGCACGGTCGTACTGAGTTTTACGCGGCTGAGCCGCGTCACATTATGGAGGTCACCATGGCTGACATTAAGCAGATTACCCCCGAGAACTTCGATTCCATCGTTAACGACAGCCTGCCCGTGCTGGTCGATTTTTGGGCACCGTGGTGCGGGCCCTGTCGATCCCTCTCGCCCATCGTTGACGAGGTTGCCGATGAGCTGGCAGGCAAGCTTGCCGTTGCCAAATGCAACGTCGACGACAACCAAGACCTGGCCATGAAGTATGGCGTCATGAGCATCCCCACGCTGATTGTGTTTAAGAACGGCGAGGAGATTGACCGCTCGGTTGGCGCTCTGCCCAAGGCGAGGCTGCAGGCGCTGCTGGAGAAGCATCTGTAATACGCTTGTTACTTACCCGCCGTCTATGAGCGCTTTTGCACCGCTCGCCGGACTTCTGGGTGCACCGTGTGCGACCACGGATAGTATAGTAGTCACAAACAGCCCCCAGTGAACGGGTGCGGGTCACACAGACTCGCACCCGTTTTCTTATGCAGCTGCGCGCGGAGCGGGCGTAGTAAAATTTGAACCACTGAACTGCCCCATACAAAAGGAGATTTCCCATGCATGATGTTGGAATGAACATGAGCCAGCTTGCCATGAGCGTCAAGCAGGTCGACGACACCATCGAGCTTGCTCACGAGTGGAGCCATCAGCTGCTGCATGCGACCGAGAACTTTGATATGGAGCGCATCGGCGCCAAGCTCGAGGCAGCCATGGCCGCGCTGCACGAGGCCCACGACGCACTCGAGGGCTACGAAGAGGCCATCGAGGCCGACCACAACTCCGTCGGCTCCGTGAAGCTGGTGTAAGGTGACCGAACACGAGCACGGCTGCGGGTACGAGCACGAGCATCCGCACGGGGCGGACGGTGACGCGGGCTGCCACTGTAGTGGCTCCGGCTCCGAGC
>CABSMN010000341.1 GCA_902478765.1 uncultured Collinsella sp. | reverse complement strand
GATGCAGCGTAGTCTCGTGGGCTCGGAGATGTGTATAAGAGACAGGGTATGGCCACGGCCCGGGCGAGAACTATCCGGACTCGCTGCGCGCCAACCCGGTCGGTCATTACCGCACTACGGTCGACGACATGTTCACGCCCTACGTTATGCCTCAGGATTGTGCTAACCGCGAGGGCACCCGTTGGGTCGCCCTGCGCTCTAGCCACGGTGACGGTCTGGTCGTGACGCGTCCGAGCGACGCCGCCTCCAACCCGTTCTCGTTCTCGGCATGGCCCTATAGCTGCGAGGCTATAGATAACGCCAAGCACGTCTACGACCTTGTCAAGGGCGACACGGTTACGGTCAATATCAACGACCAGCTGCTCGGCCTTGGTTCGAACTCTTGGGGTTCCGAGGTGCTCGATTCCTACCGCACCCGTTTTGAGAGCTTCAGCTTTGAGGTGTCCCTGCGACCGCTGACGTCTGCCGATCTGGCTCAGGCGCTGACACCCATTAAGGAGGCATAAGTCATGCATGTCTTTAACTCGCGCGCCGATTTCGACGCTCAGATGAAGTCCGTCAAGAAGTGGATGCGCACCGGCCAGGCGCTCGATGGCGTTGCCGACCTGCAGCACGACGTGGCGTACTCCATCGGCGACTCGCTGGTGTATTGGTGGGTGAACGCTCACGAGGCGGCTACTGCCGATCTGGTCGGTCACCGTCGCTACCATGCCGTGCTCGCTCCGCTCGACGGCGACCTGACCGTCGAGGTTGCCCCCAAGGCAGACCTCACCTGCATCCGCGCTTACAGCGATATCGATGATCGCGAGCGCTTTGAGGGTGCGGGGGAGACCGTGACGATTCCCGCCGGCGGCGTTGCCGTCGTCGAAATTGACGAGGCCTACCGTGTCGTGGCCGATGCCGCGGATTCCCGCGTCGTGGTACTGCACGTGACGGTTGAAGGTTATTCCTTCCCCAACAAGTAGTATTCGTCCGTTTGGACGTTTGCTTCGCGCCGTTAAGGGGGATGGCTTTGTTGACTCCCTTTTCCCCATTCCCCTTAGCAGGTGCGCCGTCCACGATTGCGCTTGCAGTCCGGACGGTTTTAGATGAGATATAACGGATGATTGGGAGGGCTTATGAGCTCTGAAAAACGAGGAACGATTGGTTCGTTCGCTCTGCTGGGCATGACGGTCGCCGCCGTGTTCGGTATCAAGAACATCATCAACAACAACGCGGCCATCGGCTTGGCAGCTGCGCCGTCGTTCTTTTTCGCCACGCTTTTGTACTTTGTCCCCTATACCCTGGTTACCGCCGAGTTCGTCGGCCTCAACAAGGACTCTGAGTCCGGCGTGTACGCCTGGGTCAAGACCTCGATGGGCGGTCGCTGGGCATTCCTGACGGCGTTTAGCTACTGGTTCGTCAACCTGTTCTACTTTGCGTCCGTCCTGCCCAACGTCATCATCTACGCGAGCTACGTGTTCTTTGGTGCCAATGCCGAGCTTTCGCAGCTGTGGATCACCATTATCGAGATCGTCGTCTTTGCTATCGCCACGTGGGTTTCGACCAAGGGCGCTAAGTGGATCGGCTCCATTTCCTCCTTCGGCTCGACCGCGGCTCTCGGCCTGACCGCTGTGTTTATCTTGCTGTCCCTGGCTGCTGCCTTTGGCGGCGTCGAGTTCGCTACGGCTCCTACCCCCGCTAACATGGCTCCCGACATGAGCAACTTCGCAACTATGTGGGGCTTCTTCGGTACGCTTGCCTGGATCATCCAGGGCGTTGGCGGCGCTGAGTCTGTCGGCGTGTTCCTTAACGACCTTAAGGGCGGCGTCAAGGCCTTCGTGCGCACCGTCGTTATCGCCGGCCTGACCATCGGCCTTCTGTATGCAGGCTGTCTCTTATACACATCTGACGCT
>CABSMN010000340.1 GCA_902478765.1 uncultured Collinsella sp. | reverse complement strand
CGGCGGAGCGGTAGCGTCTGCCGGCGGCATCGGAGGCGGCGGGGCGGGCGTCGGGGACAGCGTCCCCGTCTCCCCCGCCGCAACCACGTGCTGCGTCCAAGCCGGCATGGCTGCTTGTTCGGTCTGCGAGGCAGGCTCGTTCTGCGCAATCTGCTCATGCTGCATCAGCGACAACTCGCCGCACCCGGCAAGGCCCTCAACTTCGTCGAGTTCATCCGCCAGATTCACGCCGTGCACGTATCCCATATCTACTGCCGGGGAGTCGCCAGCATGCTGCGCCGGCCCTCCAGCGTCATCGTATACAAGGGGGTTCCGGGGGCGCCGACCATGCTCGGCTTCCGCTTTTCCATAATCATCAACACGCGGGCCTCTTGTAGCGCGAGGCGCCCCGGGTTCCCTATCAACAAAAGCATCGGGCTCAATCGTCATGCGCCGATCGGAATCAACCGCTCCCTCGCCCGCGCGCCCGTTGCCGCATATACTGTGTGCAGCGATGACCTCGGTCGCCCCCGCGCGAAACAGCCCCTCGATATCCGACGGATCGAGCGCTTCTATCAACACGACCACGCGACTCACGCGGCCTTCGGCCGTCAGGCGCGCAACAGTCTTGCGCACATCTTCGGTATCAAACAGAGACGCCGCGATGATGGCAGCCCCGCGGCGCGACGGAAACGCCCGCGCCATGGAAACCAGCCCGTCCAGGTCACCCACGCGAAGCACCTGTGCACCCGCATCACGGCCCTCGACTTCCCGCTGCAACAGCCCGTAATCGCCGCACGCGCAGCACGCAAGCCAGATCGCCTTCATCACTCGTCGCCTCCGCTCTTTTTGCCGCGCGCCGTGGCGGGAATCGTCAAGCTGACCGTTCCCTTGCCCGAGGCTCCCAGCAGTTCCTTGACGTCTTCGGGGTCAGCCGCCAGCGTCACCCATTCGATCTTGCCCTCGCGCGTGGCACCGGAATCCTCACTGGTATCGATCACGTACGCGCCGCACAGCCGATCGGTCACGCCGTCTTTTTGCACATACACATCCACGTAGCTGCCCACGCCCGTAGCACCGCCGACCGAGTGCTCGGCATCGACCGCCACCGAAACGGCGACCTTGCCCTTAGGCACCTCGAGCTTGCGGCTCTCGGCCTTGGTGTAGACATTGCAGATCACGGCGTTTTTGGGAATACGCGAAGTCGTCACGTCGCCGCGCACCTGGCGCAGCTCGGTCGCTGCGTCACGCGGCAGCAGGCTCGTCAGCCATTCCTGGGTTATGACATTGGTCTCATCGAGGGTCTCGCCCACATCGATATCGCGCGCCGCGACGCAAACTTCGACGCGATCGCCACCGTACTTGGCCAAGGTCTCAGCCTGGACCTGTTCGGCTTGCGAGCGGATCGACGAGCCGTAAACCATGCAGAGCAGAGCAGCGAGCACGCCCGCGACCAGACTGATGGCGATGCGCTTGCTCTTGTTCACGGCCGCTCCTCTCATGGCAGTGCCGGGCGAATGCCCGTACCACCATTGTCTGGGCGGTCAGAGTGCAAAGCGGCGCAATCGCAATCTTGGTTTTCGATGTCAAACCAATCGCTGACCAAAAGCTGACCAGCCCGTCAAGCTCGTGGCAAGGTTTTGGTCAGCACGTCAGCAAACTGCATGTTTCGAGGCTTTTCCACAGCAAAAAAGCCGTCTCCCGAACAGTTGGGAGACGGCTGTCATAGGAAAAATCAATTACAGATGGACATCGGGATCGAGCATTTGAGCGCTCACGCGCATGGATGACGCCAGATTTTGGAAAGTTTCCAGACGCAGGCTGTCGATCTGCCCGGCGTCCTCGGCCTCGCGAACGGCGCAACCCGGTTCGTGGGTATGCGTGCAGTCGCCAAACCGGCACGCACGCGATGCCTCGACAATCTCGGGGAACTGT
>CABSMN010000339.1 GCA_902478765.1 uncultured Collinsella sp. | reverse complement strand
GAGCACAACCTTGCCAAGGTTGGGGTCGCGGGTTCGAGCCCCGTTGTCCGCTCCATTGCATTTCCGGACCGTTTAGGCGGTCCTTTTTCGGCGAAGTGGCCAAGTGGTAAGGCAGAGGCCTGCAAAGCCTTTACCCCCGGTTCGAATCCGGGCTTCGCCTCCAGGCAACATCCGGGCGCTCCGGCGCCCGTTTTGTTTTACATATGCGGACATGGCTCAGTTGGTAGAGCACAACCTTGCCAAGGTTGGGGTCGCGGGTTCGAGCCCCGTTGTCCGCTCCAAACGCAACAGCCCGGCTACTACGGTAGCCGGGCTTTTTTGTATCCATCGCATGGGCTCGAACCCGAGAGGGAGCGAGCTTCCTGGGTCGTGGCTGTGGCGTTGTTTGCCGCGAATGTCCGCTTTGGGCGTATCATCGTGGGCATCTCGCATAACCTCGTTGCAAGGGAGATACGCCCCATGGCTACAGAAAAGTCTTCTTCGCGCTCATGGATGTCCGACGCCGCGATCTATCAGATCTATCCGCGCTCGTTTAAGGATTCGACTGGTTCGGGTCTGGGCGATATCGCGGGCATTACCCAGCAGATGGACTATCTTGAGCGACTGGGTATCGAGGCCATCTGGCTGAGCCCGTTTTACCCATCGCCTCTTGTCGATGGTGGCTATGATGTGGCGGACTACTGCGATGTCGACCCACGTCTCGGCTCGCTTGACGACTTTGATGACATGATCGCTGCGGCTCACGCGCGTGGCATCAAGGTCATCGTCGACATCGTGCCCAACCATTCATCCAACCAGCACCCCTGGTTCAAAGCCGCTCTTGCCGCCGGCCCCGGATCGCCCGAGCGCGCCCGTTATATCTTCCGCGATGGTCGCGGCGAGCATGGCGAGCTGCCTCCCGCCAATTGGAATGCCAACTTTGGCGGCCCCGCATGGACGCGTGTTGCGGACGGTCAGTGGTATCTGCACATGTTTACGCCCGAGCAGCCGGACTTTGACTGGTCATGCCCTGAGGTTCACGCGCTCTTTTGCGACGTCCTGGCGTTTTGGAGCGATCGAGGCGTCGACGGCTTTCGCATTGATGTGGCGCAGGGTCTCGCCAAGGATCTCGACCGCGATGACCTTGACCGGTGGCATCTCGCCGAGGGCGATGACATGGTTGACGACGGCACCCATCCGCTGTGGGACCGCAATGAGGTCCACGAGATCTATCGCGAGTGGCGCCGCGTGTTCGACCGCTATAATCCGCCGCGCAGTGCCGTTGCCGAGGCGTGGGTGCTGCCCGAGCGCCAGTATCTCTACGCGCGTCCCAGCGAGCTTGGCCAGACATTCAACTTTGAGTTTGCCAAGGCCACTTGGACCTATGATGACATGCACACTGCAATCGAGAAGGGCTTGAAGGCAGCCGTTGAATCCGATTCCGCCTCGACCTGGGTACTCTCCAACCACGACGTGCCGCGCGTGGCGACACGCTATGCCCTGCCGCAAATCAAGGCGACGCGCTACCACCAGATTGCGCTCGACTGGCTCTTACGCGACGGGTCGTCTTATGACGAGGACCGCGAACTCGGCGAGCGCCGCGCGCGGGCGGCCCTTTTGCTTGAGCTGGCGCTTCCGGGCTCGGCATACGTGTATCAGGGTGAGGAGCTCGGCCTTTTTGAGGTGGCTGATATCCCGTGGGCTGCACTCGAAGACCCTACTGCGACCAATACGCACGGACCGAAGCGTGAGAAGGGGCGCGACGGCTGTCGTGTGCCCCTGCCGTGGGTGGCGGCGGACGATCCCGCGCATGGCGGATCGTTTGGGTTTTCGCCGGCAGACGCCGATGCGGCGCCCCATCTGCCGCAGCCTGCATGGTTCTCCGATTATGCTGCCGATAGGGAAGACGTGGATCCGACATCGATGCTTGCGCTCTATC
>CABSMN010000338.1 GCA_902478765.1 uncultured Collinsella sp. | reverse complement strand
CATTCGTCATGCCGATGGTATAGGCCGTAACGTGGCCCACGGCCGCAACAAGGCCTCCGACGGCGCCGCCAATGGCCATGCATGTCAGACACCTGCCATATTTAAAGCCGCAGCCGTACAGCGCCGGCTCGCTTACGCCGCCAAGCACGCCCGAGATCGAATAGCCCAGCATGAGCGCCTTCTCGTCCTTATCCACAACGCGGAGCGACGCGCCAAAGGGCATGCCCCAAACGGCAAACGTCGCCATCGTCGCAGCGATCAGAATGCACGAATCCGTTCCCACACTCATAAACTGCGCATAGGCGAGCGATAGGACAACGTTGCTGACACCCGCGATCTTAAGAAACTCCCAACCCGCGGCAAGCCCCATAAGCGTGAGCAGCGACACGATGCCACCGGAATTGCCAAGCATAAACATAAGCTGTCCCAACAGCATGCCCAGATAGCTGCCCGCCGGCGCCGTAATACACAGCGAGACCGGAACCATGACGAGCATGGTTGCAAACGGAACAAACGAAAACGCCACAGCCTGAGGGATAGTGCGCTTAAAGAAACGCTCCACCTGCCATAGCACGGGCACCGAGATGAGAACCGGAATAACAGTCGTCGTGTAATCGTTGACCGGCGCGGGAAGCAGACCATACACGAAAGTCATCGCTGCCCCCGTCGTCGATGCGGCATCGACGAGCTTAAGCAGATCGGGCGCAATCAATACGCCGCCCAGCATCATGCCCAGCTGCTCCGAGCAACCGAGCTGGCGGGCGGCCGCCCAACCAAGATAAATGGGCAAAAAGTAGTAGCCGGCGTTATAGAGCCAACTGTAGAACAGGCGATAGATTTCGGAATCGGCAGACCACAGGCCCAGCATGCCTTCGCCCATAATGACGGCGGCGGTGCGGAACAACGCCGCGCAAACAATAAACGGCAGCGCCGACATCATGCTTTTGGACAGATAGTCCACCACGGCCATGGCGTTTGATGAAACCGTCGTTGTAAACGAGGTGTTAGAAACTTGTGACATGGAACGCCTTTCCCAATGTGACATGCGGGCTGTCCCTTTGTCACATCGTGCGGTACCGACCGATTGCGCGGTACTTTTCGTAGCGGAGGTTTGTGAGGGTCGCGTCGTCGAGCTGCCCAAGCGTATCGAAGGCATCAAATGCCGAGGACATGACGGCACCGGCGATCTCCTCATGCGACAGGCCCCTATCGTCAACAATGCCATCGATAATGCCGAGCGCCAACAGATCGGGGGCCGTGAGCTTAAGCGCCTCGGCGGCCTCATTCGCGCGCTCGGTATCCTTCCACAGGATCGACGCACAGGCCTCGGGGCTCACGACCGAATAGGCCGAGCTCGAGAGCATCAGGATGCGGTCGGCCACGGACAGCGCCAGCGCGCCACCAGAGCCACCCTCGCCTGTCACAACCGAGACAATCGGCGTCTTAAGGCCGCTCATCTCCATGAGATTCTGGGCAATCGCCTCGCCCTGGCCGCGCTCCTCGGCACCGATGCCGCAAAACGCGCCCGAAGTATCGACCAGGCACAGAACCGGTCGACCAAACTTTTCGGCCTGGCGAATAAGGCGACGCGCTTTGCGGTAGCCCTCGGGATGCGCCATGCCAAAGTTGCGGCGCATGCGCTCTTTGGTCGTGGTGCCGCGCTCGATAGCGATAACCGTCACGGGACGTCCGTCTTTCCAGCCAATGCCACCCACCACGGCGGCGTCGTCACCAAAGTAACGGTCGCCGTGCAGCTCCACAAATCCATCCAGGCCCAGCGAGATCATCTCGCCTGCCGTGGCGCGATCTGCCGAGCGGGTCTGCTTGACAATCTCGAGCGCGGTTTTTGGTGCCGCCGAGCGCTTAAACAAGCTGTCTCTTATACACATCTGACGCTGCCGACGAAGCTAGAAGTGTAG
>CABSMN010000337.1 GCA_902478765.1 uncultured Collinsella sp. | reverse complement strand
CGTCGGCAGCGTCAGAGGTGTATAAGAGACAGGGAACAGGCTCATGCAGTTGACGAAAATCGTGTAGCACGTGGCCATGATCACGAAGCCGGAGATCACCACGAGCCAGCCGGGGAAGAACTTACGCTGCTGGGACATACTGCTCCTTATTTAACAGACGAATAGCCGGCGCCGGGCGCCGGTAGTGCCCAAGATTGCCTTGAAAGACAAGGGCATAGGCCTTACGGCCATGCCCGCAGGCTTGAAAGGCAAGGTTGGGTGCTACCGGTGGTCGGCGATGTAGCCCAAAGCGACGGCGGTATAAGCCGCGGCACCGAGGGGAAGCTCGGCATCGTTAAAACGTGCCTTGGGATGGTGCTGGGCAAAGTGTTCGTCCGTGTCGGTTACGGCCGCGCCCACGGTAAAGTACGCACTCGGAATCTCGCTCGAGATAAGCGCGAAGTCCTCACTCGCCATGGCATGGAAAAGCGGCAAGAAAGCCGCCTTGGGCAGCACTGCGCCCACGTAGCCAAGCGACGCCTGAGTCATATCGCTGTCGAGCACAAGCGGCGGAACATCCGAAAGCGTCTCGATGGTCGCCGGCGTACGATATGTTGCGGCAACGCCGTTAACGACCTCCGCGATGCGGGTCTTGAGGTGAGCCATGAGCTCAACATCAAAGCCGCGCAGCGTTCCCTCGAGCACGCAGGTGTCGGGGATGACGTTGGCCGCCAAGCCGCCGGCAAACTTGCCAACGGTAAGCGCGACTTCCTTGGCCGCCGGCACCTCGCGGGAGATAAGCTCCTGGAGCGCCAGGTGCACATGCACGCCCGCCGTGATGGGGTCGATGCAAATCTCGGGGCTCGAGCCATGGCCGCCCTTGCCCTGAAGCGTGATGCGAAAACCGTACACGCCCGAAAGCGCCGGGCTGCCGTAGAGTACCAGGCCAAGCGGCGACTGGCTGTTGACATGCATGGCAAAGGCCGCCTGAGGGCGCGGGTTCTCGAGCAAGCCGTCGGCGATAGCGGCGCGAGCACCCTCAAAGGTTTCCTCGCCCGGCTGGAACAGCAACTTAACCGTAGCATTGGCGTCGACAAGCTCAGCCTCGCGGGCCTTGAGCAAACGGGCCGCACCGAGCAGGGCCGTCGCGTGCATATCGTGACCGCAAGCATGCATGCAGCCATTGGTGGATGCAAAGGGCTCGCCGGATTCCTCGATAACGGGCAGGGCATCCATGTCGCCTCGGAGCATGACGACCGTTCCGGCCTGCTCGTCCTTGCACGTGCCATTGCCCTGAGCGGCCGCGGCCGCACCGGCACCGATCAGGCCAACGACGCAGGAACCGTCGACGAGCGTAGTATGGGGGATGTCCATCTCGTCCAGACGTGCCTGGATATAGGCAGACGTCTGCGGAAGATTGTTACCGAGCTCGGGCATCTGGTGTAGATCGTGTCGCCACGCAGCGAGCTCGTCTGCAAAAGCCTGAGCTTCTGCGACAAGACCGTCACCGATAGCGGTCTGCGCCGTTGTGGTAGCCTGAGGCGCTGGTTGCGGTTGAAAATCGGACAGAGCTGGTGCCATAGATGCCCTCCAGTAACGTTTTTGCAGCACGCACTTTGATAGCGTAAAGTGCAAGGTACAACTGTAAGGGCATGACATAAAAAATGCCGCCCTGGGAGGGCGGCGCAACAAGTTGTTTACAATTGCGGGTGTGATTTTCGGCGCAAGAAATCGAAATGCGTCTCGCTCAAGATAATCGACAGGAAGATGAGCGCGAAGCCGGCAAGCAGGCGCGAGGTGAGCGCCTCCCCCATCAGCAGCACCGAGAACAGCACACCCGAAGGCGACTCCATCGAAAGAAGCAGTGAGCCCGTCGAGGCGGGGACATGCGCCAGACCGACGTTTTGGACGAGCAGCGCCACGCATGTGCAGCTGTCTCTTATACACAT
>CABSMN010000336.1 GCA_902478765.1 uncultured Collinsella sp. | reverse complement strand
GGCCGCGGCGGCCCGCGCTGCATGAGCATGCCCTTCTGGCGCGAGGACCTCTAAGGTCTTCAAAGACCCGTACAGGTCCTAAACAAACATCTAGCTGCCATTAGATGTCTCCCATTGGGGCGGTGCGCTCTTGCGTGCTGCCCCAAATTTGTATGAGGAACGACAGCACTATGTGGATGGCCGCTTTTGTCAGGAGCCTAGCCATGGATATCAAGACAATCGGCGTTGAGGAATGGCTCAACATTTGGGAGAAGAGCGCTACCTGGGATATCGCCCAGTCGACGATTTCATCGCTGACCATGGGCGAGCTGCGCGCACTCGACGAGCAGGATGGCGCTACCTTCTACGAGCGCCTGGACCGCGAGAAGATGAACTACGGCTGGATCGAGGGCTCGCCTGACTTTAAGGCCGAGGTCGCCAAGCTCTACCGTCGCGAGGTCAATCCCGACCACATTCTGCAGACCAACGGCTGCACGGGTGCCAACCTCAATGCCATGATGGCTGTCGTCGAGCCCGGCGACCACGTGATTGCCGAATGGCCCACCTATGCGCCGCTCTACGAGATTCCGCGCACGTTGGGCGCCGAGGTCGAGTACTGGGAGCTTCGCGAGGAGCTCGGCTGGAAGCCCGATATCGAGGAGCTCAAGCGCCTGGTGCGCCCCAATACCAAGCTCATCTGCATTAACAACGCATCGAACCCCATCGGTACGGTGCTCGATGCCGATACGCTCGGCCAGATTGCCGAGATTGCCCGCTCGGTGGGCGCCTACGTGCTGTGCGACGAGGTGTACCTGCCGCTCGAGAACACCGAGTCCTTCATGTCGATGGCCGACGTGTACGAGAAGGCCATCGTCACCAACTCGGTGTCCAAGACCTATTCGACGCCTGCGGCCCGCGTGGGCTGGGTCGTGGCGGACGAAGAGGTTTCCAACCGCATCCGCACCTATCGCGATTACACCATGATTTGCGGCGGCGTGTTCAACGACGCCCTGGCAACCTATGTGCTCGAGCATAAGGACAAGATCCTCGAGCGCAACCGCAAGATCGTGTTTGGCAACCGCGATATCGCGCAGGCTTGGATCGATATGCAGCGCCGTGTCTCCTGGACGGCCCCGCAGGGCGTGTCCACCTCGTTTATCCAGCTGGACATCCCCGAGGACGACGAGGAGTTCTGCAAGCGCCTGCTGGCCGAGAGGGGAGTGCTGCTGGTGCCCGGTAGCCGCTTTGAGCTTCCCTGCGGCGCACGCCTGGGTTACTGCGCGAGCGAGGACGTTCTGCGCGAGGGCCTGAGGCTTCTGGGCGAGGCGTTGGCGGAGTTCGATCGCTAGGATTCCGTTGGCTCTCGAAGCCGCTCAAATCTGCCTATGATTATCGAAAACAGACCCGTTTTCCACGAGGGGAGCGGGCCTGTTTTTCTATACCGAGAAGTCAAGTTGTTACAAATCGGAGCCGTAAGGGGAGTGGGTATCCGCTGGGCTTTATACTAAGCTTCCGGTGAACGGTATCAAGCGTCTGGTAAACGGTTTTTTGTTTACTAGAAATGAATAGGACAATCTTTTTTCTGAATAAAAATGAAAATGGTTGAGACGAGGTATGAATCGCTAGTTCTATTCATAGCTTTATTAGAAATATGCAATTTGAGGGTGGTTTATCAATTATTCGTTCCATTCGATTTTTGGATTGAAAACGCGTTTAAGCACGTAAATCCACTTTATTTAGACGAAGTGTGCCATGCGTGAAGTATATGTGTATGCCGTTCACCCCCTATAAAAAACCGTTCGGGGGCAAGGTGGAAGAATGGGCTGATTTTGGATATAAATATGTCGTCAGCAATAACGCCTCACACGGAGGGGCGCTAACGAATCGGCCCCGACAAGGGCCCGAAAGAAAGGTAGGAGGCCATGACGAAAGGTCTGCACGTGCCTTCCGAGA
>CABSMN010000335.1 GCA_902478765.1 uncultured Collinsella sp. | reverse complement strand
GATAAAAACGACGAGTGGCCCGGCCATCGCGCGTACGGGCGACCTGGCGGCCATCCTTACCAACTTGCAGCCGGGTGATGTGCTGTTTATCGACGAGATCCACCGCCTCAACCGTTCGGTCGAGGAAGTCCTGTACCCCGCGATGGAGG
The DNA here is from genome assembly GCA_902478765.1 of uncultured Collinsella sp. Taxonomy (GTDB): domain Bacteria; phylum Actinomycetota; class Coriobacteriia; order Coriobacteriales; family Coriobacteriaceae; genus Collinsella. The sequence goes on along the minus strand of CABSMN010000335.1, from coordinate 1,789 downwards.
ACTTTGCCCTCGATATCGTGATTGGCAAGGGTCCGGCGGCGCGCTCGATTCGCCTGGATATCCCCAAGTTTACGCTGGTAGCAGCAACGACCCGCTCAGGCATGTTGACCGGCCCGTTGCGCGACCGCTTTGGCATTTCATATCGCCTGGATTACTACACGGTCGAAGAGCTCGCGCAGATTGTGACGCGCTCGGCAACTATTCTGGGCGTGGCGATCGACCATCCCAGTGCACTTGAGATCGGCTCGCGTTCGCGCGGCACGCCGCGTCTTGCCAACCGCCTGCTCAAGCGCGTGCGCGATTACGCACAGGTGCGCGGCAACGGTCCCATCGAGCTCGATATCTGTCGCCAGGCGCTCGAGTTCTTCGAGATCGACGAGCTCGGCCTGGACTGGATGGATATTCGTATCTTGGAGACGCTTGCCAAGACGTTCTCCGGTCGTGCCGTGGGACTTACGACCCTTGCCAGCGCGGTGGGCGAGGACCCGGGCACGCTCGAGGATGTCTATGAGCCCTATTTGCTGCAGTGCGGGTTGATGATTCGTACGCCGCAGGGCCGTCAGGCAACCCTGCGCACCTTTGAGCACCTGGGGATTGAACCTACCGTTTAGGGCGCTTTGTTTTGGCGGGCTGTTGGGCTATCGCCGGGCATCGGGTAAACATATCGCCGTTCATCGGTTATGGGCGTTTTACTATTGCGCGCCCGTGCTATGCTGAATTGGTCTTTTTCTCATTCGGTAACGAAAGGACCGCCCATGCCTACTGACATCGAAATCGCACGTTCTGTCACGCCGCTGCCTATTACCGAGGTGGCCAAGAACGCCGGCGTCGACGTTAAGCACCTTATTCCGTACGGCTTCGACAAGGCTAAGGTCGACTATTCACTGCTCAACGAGCCGACCGATCACCAGGCCAAGCTCGTCCTCGTGACCGCTATCAACCCAACGCCTGCGGGCGAGGGCAAGACCACCACGACCATCGGTCTGGCCGATGGCCTGCGTCGTCGCGGCGTCAAGAGTGCCGTGGCCCTGCGCGAGCCTTCGCTCGGCCCCGTCTTTGGTGTTAAGGGCGGTGCTGCCGGCGGCGGCTGGGCTCAGGTGATCCCCATGGAGGATATCAACCTGCACTTTACCGGCGACTTCCATGCCATCGGTGCTGCCAACAACCTGCTGGCCGCCATGCTTGATAACCACATCCAGCAGGGCAACCAGCTTGGCATCGACGTTAAACGCATCACTTGGAAGCGCGTCGTCGATATGAACGACCGTCAGCTGCGCCACGTCATCGACGGTATTGGCGGTAAGGCCCAGGGCGTGCCGCGCGAGGACGGCTTCGATATCACCGTCGCCTCCGAGGTCATGGCAATCCTGTGCCTGTCTACGAGCATCAGCGACCTCAAGGAGCGCCTGGGCGAGATCGTCGTCGGCTACAGCTTTGCCGGCGAGCCCGTCCGTGCCCGCGACCTTAAGGCCCAGGGTGCCATGGCCGCGTTGCTTAAGGACGCGCTCAAGCCCAACCTGGTGCAAACGCTCGAGGGCACGCCCGCGTTTGTCCACGGCGGCCCCTTCGCCAACATTGCCCACGGCTGCAACTCTATCATGGCCACGCGTATGGCGATGCGCTTTGGCGATGTTGCCATTACCGAGGCCGGCTTCGGTGCCGATCTGGGTGCCGAGAAGTTCCTCGACATCAAGTGCCGTATGACGGGCGTTCGCCCCAGCGCCGTCGTGGTCGTCGCGACCGCTCGTGCGCTGAAGTACAACTGTCTCTTATACACATCTGACGCTGC
>CABSMN010000334.1 GCA_902478765.1 uncultured Collinsella sp. | reverse complement strand
CTCTTGCCGCTCTCGATATCGCGCAGATAGCGCTCGACATCGCGGCGGTTGCGGATGTCCAGGTCGGCCGTGATCTTGCCGTACACACGATGGTTGACGATCACGTTGAGCACGGCGCCACCCGCATCGACGATACTCGTAAGCTCGTCGCCCGCCTGCTCCACGCTGTGGCGAACCTTGACCAAGCGCGTAGGCACGGCGGGGCTGCTGGGGGCCTCCTGCAGCACGTAGCCGCGGTTGGTCGCCACGATATCGTGCCCATCGGCGCGCAGCAGGGCGATGTCCTGCACCACGATCTGGCGGCTCACACCCACCTCGCGGGCAAGCGCGCTGCCCGATACGGGCCCCTTGGCCCCCTCGAGCACGGCCATGATGGCACGGCGACGCTCGCGGGCGTTCATTATTTACCGTCCAGCAGACGCAGGTGCTTGAGCGAGAGGTCGAGGATCGGCGCGGAGTGCGTCAGGGCGCCCGAGCTAATGAAGTCAACGCCCAGGTCGGCGAGCGCGCGGATATTGCCGGCGTCCACGTTGCCCGAACACTCGGTCTTGGCACAGCCGGCGATAAGCTCAATCGCGGCAGCCATATCGTCGTGGGTCATGTTGTCGAACATGATGATATCGGCGCCGGCCTCCACGGCCTCGCGCACCATGTCCAGGTTCTCGCACTCGATCTCGACCGTCGTGGTAAACGATGCATGGGCGCGCGCCATCTCAATCGCACGCGTCACGCCACCGGCGGCATCGATGTGGTTGTCCTTGAGCATGACGGCCGTCGACAGGTTGTAGCGGTGGTTGCTGCCGCCGCCAATCTCAACCGCCGCCTTCTCAAACACGCGCATGCCCGGCGTGGTCTTGCGCGTGTCGACGAGCACGGTCTTGGTTCCCTCGAGCGCCGCGGCCATGCTGTGTGTATAGGTAGCGATGCCGCTCATGCGCTGCAGGTAGTTGAGCGCCACGCGCTCGCCCGAAAGCAACACGCGCGCGTCGCCGCGCACCTGGCCCACGTGATCGCCGGCATGCACCTCGTCGCCATCCGAGACATCAAACAGCACCGAGCTCTGCGAATCCAGCAGCTCAAAGGTGCGGGCAAACACATCCAAGCCGGCGATGATGCCGTCGGCCTTGGCGATAAGCTCCACCGTGGCGGGACGCGCCGTGGGGCACACGCTCGCCGTGCTCACGTCCTCAAACGTGATGTCCTCGCGCAGGGCCTGCAGAATCAGATCATCGACGACGAGCTTCATGGTAATGGGATTCATGGTCTACTCCTCCACGGCCTGCGTGCCGGCGGCACGGGCCAAATCATCGATTGCCAGAGGGTCGGCACTCAGGGCGCGATGACGGCCATCGAGCGCGGGATCGCCTGCCTGCTCCACGGCCAGTGACTCGCCGGTACGCATATACCACGCGGCGCGACGACCCCAGACCAGCGCCTCGAGCAGGCTGTTTGATGCAAGGCGGTTCTTGCCGTGAACGCCGTTGCAAGCCGTCTCGCCCGCGGCGTAGAGCTCGGGCATCGAGGTGCGGCCGTCCTTGTCGACCCACACGCCGCCCATAAAGTAGTGCTGCGTCGGCGTAACGGGAATGGGCTCGTCCAAGATGTCGCGGCCGTCCTCCAGGCAGCGCGCGCGAATGTTGGCAAAGTGCCCGGTCACCACATCGCGCTCGACGGGGGCAAAACTCAGCCACTCGTGCTCGGCACCGTCCTGCTTCATCTGCTCGCGAATAGCGGCGGCGACCACATCGCGCGGCTGGAGCTCATCGGTAAAGCGCTCGCCGGCGGCGTTAAGCAAAATCGCGCCCTCGCCGCGGCAGCTCTCGCTGATCAGGAAGGTGCGGCCCGGCTGTGGCGAGAACAGTCCCGTGGGGTGGATCTGCACGTAGTCCAGGTGCTCCATCTTAATGCCATGCTCCTGAGCAATGTAGCAGGCATCGCCCGTGAGCTG
>CABSMN010000333.1 GCA_902478765.1 uncultured Collinsella sp. | reverse complement strand
GTCGAAATCTCCCCCGCCGTCACCGTCGCCGATGACGATCTGTGCACCATCACCATCACCGAGAAGTTCAAGGACGACTGGGGCGACATCGGCTTTGTCGTCAACATCACCAACAAGAGCGACAAGGACCTGACCTTCTACGCTCCTTCCGGCAAGACCAACGTCAACGGCACCATGAAGGAACCCTGGTTCTCGGCTCACCTGATGCCCGGCACCAACGCCACCGAGGAATTCACGTTCTCGAGCGGCGAGCTCGACAGCCTTGACGACCTGGTCAACACGACCATCGGCATCGACGCCTACCTGACCGATTCCTACGAGGACGTCGCCTCCTACAGCGCAACCATCGCGTAACGGCAGACACCGACAGCCGCGGATTGGCGGACACATCCACGCACACCAGGCGGGACCGCAGGAGTTGATCCTGCGGCCCCGCCGCTTTATGCCGATGCGTAACGAGCGCTAGCGCTCCATGTTGGGAACGATGCTGCCCTCCGTTACTGCGCGCACGGCCAAGCGCATGATGTTGTCGTAGCCGGTCTTATTGAGAATCTCCGAGATGCGGCGTTTGATGGTGCCCTCGCTCATAAACAGCTCGGCCGCGATCTCGCGACGGCTCTTGCCCTCGCAGGCAAGGCGCAAAATCGACAGCTCTACATCGTCGAGGGCCGCCGTGCCCGAGAAGATGCTCTCGGGCGGCTTGGGAAACGTGCAGTAACCCGCCAACGTGGAGCGCATCACGGCGAAAAGCTCGTCGATACCGACGTTCTTGTACACAAAGCTGTCGACGCCCGCCTCGCGCGCCTGGTCCACAAAGGTGATTTCGGGCATACCAGTCATGATAATGACGCGGCACTCGGGCAGTTGTTCTTTGATGCGCGCCGCCGCCACGATGCCGTTGGAATCATGCTCGGTGCATACGTCCATCAGTATCATGTCCGGGCGCTCCTTAAGCACAACGTCCAAGGCATCCGAGGCGTCGGCGATCGCGGCAACAACCGTCATGTCGGGCTGGTCACCGACGGAGCGCGCGAGGCTCTCGCGCAAGATAGCCTGGTCTTCGACGATTAACACGCGAATCATGAACTTCTCCTTTGGACCGTGGCGCTGGAGGCGAGCGGGATGGACACCGTAAGCGTGAAGGGCGGGGCGGTGTGGACTTCCAGGCTGCCGCCCAGATTCTGTGCGACATGCCTCATACCTGGGATACCCGTTCCCTCGCGATACGATACGGGTGCAGGCGCGCCGTCGTTAGAAACGGCCATCCGCGCAACAGCGCCGTCTTCTGTCCCCTCCTGCCACAGGCGCACATGGACCTGATGGGCCTGTGCATGCTTGGTGGCATTGGTCGAGGCTTCGCGGATAATCTGCAAAAATGCTGCGGCGACACGCGCGTCGTTTGGCAGCTCGCCCTCCACATCGATCTGCACGCTCACCAGGCCAAAGGCATGGACGATATCGCCCAATTGCTCTGCCGGTTCGGTGTCGCCCCCGCTGCGCAGATCGGCAGCGATTGAGCGCAGCAGCGGGTCGATCCGCTCGAGTGACTCGTCATCCAGGCGCCCTTCCTCCAGATAACGATGGAGAATGGACAGGCGCTGCCCGATCACGTCGTGCACGCGAGCGCGCATACGCAGATAGGCCGCATTGTCAGCAACTTTTTTGACTTCTTCGATCTGGGCTTGGAGCTCTTGGCCCGCAAGCTCAAGCAGGTGGTTGGCTTGCGCTAGGCGATCATGGGCATGCGCACACTCTGTTACATCCAGACCGATAATGCGCTCGAAGAGGCGGCCCGAAATCATAACGTCATCGTGCACGAACAAGCGAATCTCGGCGGGAGAAACCTCGACCACAACGCGCGCCTCACCAAAGCGGTCCAGATTAATCCGCACACGGTTCCTGCTGCTTTCGGGCATTTGCATGCTGAGTTTGCGCAGGTCGTTCCATGTACC
>CABSMN010000332.1 GCA_902478765.1 uncultured Collinsella sp. | reverse complement strand
TTTTTTTGACTGTGTCAGCAGTCAAGACATGTGAGGAAGGAGATCGATGGGCACGACTTCCCCCAAGGCGGTCATCATGGACGAGACCGCCGTCAATCGAGCGATGACCCGCATCGCGCACGAGATTCTCGAGCGCAACGAGGGCTGTGAAGACCTCGCTCTGGTCGGCATCGTCACGCGCGGCGACCTTCTGGCAAAGAAGCTCGCCGAGGAGATCAAGGAGATCGAGGGCGTCGACGTTCCGCTCGGCAGCCTGGACATCAGCTTCTACCGCGATGACTATGCGACCAATTTCGCTCCCGCGATCCACGCTACCAACATTCCCTTCAGCGTCGACGGCAAGCGCGTCGTGCTGGTGGACGACATCCTGTATACGGGCCGTACTATCCGCGCCGCTCTGGACGCCGTTATGGACCTGGGCCGTCCGAGCCGCATCGAGCTGGCAGTTCTCGTTGACCGCGGTCACCGTGAGCTCCCCATCTCGCCGGACTTTGTCGGCAAGAACGTTCCCTCGTCGCATGAGGAGAACGTGCACCTATATATGAAGGAAGTCGACGGCCACACCGCCGTCGAGATTAACGACGTCGCGCCGGGTTCCCACGTGGGCTCCGCGCCGCTGGGAGGTGAGTAGTACCGTGGCGTTCAACCATAAGCACCTGATCGACATTACCGAGTACTCCGAAGAGGACATCAAGCTCATCCTCGAGACCGCCAAGGCGTTCTCTGAGGTCAACGAGCGTGCGATCAAGAAGGTCCCCACGCTCAAGGGCAAGACCATCGTCAACATGTTCAACGAGCCCTCGACGCGCACCCGCAGCTCCTTCGAGCTCGCCGAGAAGCGTCTTTCGGCCGATAGCCTTAACTTTGGCGGCTCCTCGACCTCCACGGTCAAGGGTGAGAGCCTCGTCGACACCGTCGAGACCCTCAACGCCTATAAGATCGACTGCATCGTCGTGCGCGATAAGCACGCCGGTGCTCCCTACATCGTCACGCAGAACTCGCCCGCGAGCGTCATCTGCGCCGGCGACGGCAAGCACAACCACCCCACGCAGGCCCTGCTCGACCTGTACACCATCTGGGAGCACAAGGGTGACTTCCACGGTCTGAAGGTCGCCGTCGTAGGCGATATCGCGCACTCCCGCGTCTGCGGCTCGCTGATCCCCGCCCTTAAGATTATGGGCTGCGAGACCTATGCCGTCGCCCCCGGCACGCTGCTGCCGCCGTCGCCCGAGGTCCTGGGCTGCGACCACGTGACGAGCGACCTCGATTCCGTCCTGCCCGAGCTGGACGTCGTCTACATGCTGCGCGTGCAGCAGGAGCGCCTCGAGGGTGCCCCGTTCCCGACCATTCGCGAGTACCACAAGCTCTTCGGCCTGACCAAGGACCGCGAGAAGCTCATGAAGCCCGACGCGATCATCTGCCACCCGGGCCCCATCAACCGCGGCGTCGAGTTCGACTCCTATATGGCCGACCACCCGCAACGCTCCGTCATCCTGGAGCAGGTCTACGCCGGTATCTGCGTGCGTATGGCTATCCTGTATCTGCTGCTTGGAGGTGCCGATAATGGCCTTGCTTCTTAAGAATGCCCACGTCGTCGACCCGTCGGTCGAGCTTGACGGTGTCGTTGACGTCCTGATTGACGGCGATAAGATCGCCGAGGTCGGCGAGAATCTCGCCGTCGAGGGAGCCGAGGTCCGCGACCTTTCCGGCAAGTACCTCGTCCCCGGCCTGGTGGATATGCACGTTCACCTTCGCGAGCCCGGCTACGAGGTCAAAGAGGACATCGAGAGCGGTACCCGCGCAGCTGCCAAGGGCGGCTTTACCGGTGTGTGCTCCATGCCCAACACCGATCCCGTCACCGATAACGGCACCGTCGTGGAGTTCGTCAAGTCCCGTGCTGCCGAGGTCGGTCACTGCCGCGTCTATCCGTCGGGTGCCATGACCCGCGGTCTT
>CABSMN010000331.1 GCA_902478765.1 uncultured Collinsella sp. | reverse complement strand
CGGTCGGCCTGTGCGTCAACGATGTCACCAAGTTCGGCAACCTGACGATGATCGACGGCATCGCCAGCGCTGCTCGCGAGCATAATTGCGCCATTACGCTGGTCGAGATGTCCAAGACCGAGGAGTTTTCGCTTGCCGAGGCCACGCGTCGTATGGCCGCGCTGCCCGTGGACGGCATCATTATCGGCATGAGTCGCATGGCGCCCGATTTTGAGACGTTTGATCCACTGCCGGGCATTGGCACGGTCATCGTTACCATGTACGCGCATCCGCGCGTGACCACAGTTGACTCTGATCATTACGGCTGCTCGCTATTGCTTATGGATCACCTGTTTGAGCTGGGGCACGAGCAGATTCGCTATATTGGCGGCCCGTCGTTCTCAGTCGACGAGCAATTTCGTCGCGCCGGTTGGCAAGATGCACTCGAGCGTAAACACATCGAGCCGGCAGAGCCGCTCGAGGGCGACTGGTCTGCCAACAGCGGCTACGAGGCCGGCAGGTACCTGGCCGAGCACGATCGCACCATGACGGCGATTTACGCGGCAAACGACCAGATGGCAAATGGCGCGATTGCAGCGCTGCGCGATAGCGGCCTGCGCGTGCCCGAGGACGTGAGCGTGGTGGGTGTCGACGATTCGCTCGATGATTTTGTCGCGCATAACGAGCTCACGACCGTTCGATTCGATTTGCATCAGCGCGGACGCGAGGTATTCGAGCACGCGGTTCCCGAGGCGGGTACGGCGGGCAAAACCGTTGCCATTCGTATTCCCGGCCAGCTCATTATTCGACATAGCACGGCGATACCACGCTCATAGTTTGCGCAGGTAAACGGCGATTTATCGTATTTCAATAACAATCGGTAAGGATGCCGGCAGATAACAGTTGGAATGCTGCCGAGTGCTATGATAGACGGGTTATTTTGTCTATCTAGGAGGCTTTGCCTGATGGAGATCACCAAGGATATCCGCTACGTTGGCGTCGACGATCACGACATTGACCTGTTCGAGGGCCAGTACGATGTGTCCGAGAACGGTATGGCATACAACAGCTACGTTATCTTGGGCGAAAAGATCGCTGTCGCCGATTCGGTCGATGGTGGTTTTGTTGACGAGTGGCTCGGCAACCTCGAGGCCGTGCTCGATGGACGTACGCCCGACTACCTGGTTATCCATCACATGGAGCCCGATCACTCTGCTGGCATCGCCGCCTTTATGGAGCGCTACCCCCAGGCACAGATTGTGGCCAGCATGGGCGCCTTCCGCATGATGGTCAACTACTTTGGCACCGACTACCCCGAGCGTAAGATGGTCGTCAAAGAGGGTGACGTGCTCGACCTGGGCGGTCACAGCCTAACGTTTGTCGGCGCTCCCAACGTTCACTGGCCCGAGGTGATCTTCTCCTACGAGTCCACCGACAAGGTGCTCTTTAGTGCCGACGGCTTTGGCAAGTTCGGCGCCAACGACATCGAGGACCCGGAAGGCTGGGCTTGCGAAGCGCGCCGCTACTACTTTGGCATCGTCGGTAAGTTCGGCAAATTCGTGCAGACCGTGCTCAAGAAGGCCGCCGATCTGGATATCCAGATCATCTGTCCGCTCCATGGTCCTGTTCTTACCGAGAATCTGGGCTATTACCTCGACACCTACAACACCTGGTCGAGCTATCAGCCCGAGGACGAGGGCATCACGATTGCCTATGCGAGCGTGTACGGCCATCTGAAGGCTGCCGTCGAGGAGCTCGCCGCAGCGCTTGAGGCTCGCGGCCAGAAGGTCTCCGTCTTTGACTTGGCTCGCGACGACATGGCCGAGGCCGTTGAGGATGCGTTCCGCTACGACCGTCTAGTGCTCGCTTCCATCACCTATCAGGGCGAGATCTTCCCGTTCATGAGCACCTTTATCCACACGCTTGCCGAGCACGCCTATCAGAACCGTACGGTGGCGCTCGTTGAGGCCGGCTCCTGGG
>CABSMN010000330.1 GCA_902478765.1 uncultured Collinsella sp. | reverse complement strand
CTCGTGGGCTCGGAGATGTGTATAAGAGACAGGGTGATACCGTCGCGCTGATCGAGGAGCCGGACGAACTCGAGCGCCGTGGTGCCCGAGTCGACGAGCAGCGTGTCGCCGTCATTGACGAGCTCGATGGCGCTTTGCGCGATGGCCTGCTTGGCGGCGACGTTGACATTGATGCGGCGATCCTGCGTGGAAACGGTCAGGCGTTTGTGGAGCGATACGGCACCGCCATGCGTGCGGCGCAGCTTGCCTGCTTCGGCGAGCGCGTCCAGGTCGGCGCGGGCGGTGACGGAGGACACGCCAAAGGTCTGGGCGATTTCTGCTACCTGCACCGAGGCATTATGATCGAGCATCTCCATGATGGCGGAACGACGCTCGTCGGCGAAAGCTCGGGTTGTTGCGTGGGCCATATCTGCTCCATCATCGTCTGAAATTTGCAGGAATTGTGTTGACTCTATTTTCGTTCATTTTCTTTTTGAGTAAGAAAACACCTTTCGATTACTTATCTTTTCTATAAAAGAAAGACGCTGAACGCCCAAAATTCAATATCGAACACGTTCACTCGGCTCAAATTTCTTCCGTTTGCTTTTCAAAAATGACTGTATTGACCTGCATGGGCTCAATATCTCGCACGTGCAAAGCTGCTGAATTTCATACAATGGGCGCAGCAAAACGCAAGGTAAAACGCCTTGTGAACAACTACGCCCGACGTCCAGATGCGGGCGAGGGAGAGGAGCAAACGCTCATGGCACTTGTTACCACCGAAAAGATGCTCAAGGACGCTCAGGCCGGCCACTACGCTGTTGGTGCTTTCAACGTCGAGAACCTCGAGTTTGTTATGGCCGTTCTGGCCGCTGCCGAGGAGACCAAGTCCCCCGTCATCATGCAGACCACCCCGGGCACCATCAAGACCGCTGGTCTGGACTACTTCTACGGCATGGTCAAGGCTGCCGCCGAGCGCGCTTCCGTGCCCGTCGCTCTGCACCTCGATCACGGCGATGGCTATGACCGCTGCATGCAGGCTTTCCGCACGGGCTACACCTCTGTCATGATCGACGGTTCGCACGAGTCCTTCGAGGACAACATCGCCCTGACCAAGTCCGTCGCCGATGCTGGCCGCGCCATGGGCGTGCCCGTCGAGGCCGAGCTCGGTAAGGTTGGCGGCAAGGAGGACGACGGTCCCGCGGTTGAGGGCGAGAGCCCCTACACCGATCCGGCCGAGGCCAAGGAGTTCGTCGAGCGCACTGGATGCACCTCGCTGGCCATTGGCGTTGGCACCAGCCACGGCGTGTATACGAGCGATCCTCACATCGAGCAGTCCGTGGTCAAGGCCATCCGCGACGCCGTCGACGTACCGCTGGTTCTGCACGGCACCTCTGGTGTGCCCGATGAGCAGGTTGCCGAGGCTGTGAAGAACGGTATCTGCAAGGTCAACTACGCCACCGAGCTGCGTCAGGCCTACACCAAGGGCTTCATGGCCTACATGGCCGAGAACCCTGCCTGCTTCGACCCCAAGAAGCCGGCCAAGGAGGGCATGCGTGAGATCACCGAGCTGGTTAAGATTCGCATGACCAACCTCAACTCTGTGGGCAAAGCAGAGTAACAGCAAGGGTACTCCGACTCGCTACATATCCCGGGGAGGGACGAGGGCTTAGTTCCCCAATCGTCCTCGGGCATGCAAAAAGCCTCGCCGCGCACTTCGTGCGGCGAGGCTTTTTGCCCCCTGCGGAAAGATTGGGGAACTAAGCCCTCGTCCCTCCCAGGTTGACCTACTCGAGGTCGTCGCCCTTGTGGCGTTAGGTCTGAAAATAACAAGAAGCCTTCGCGCTGTGGAATGATTTTGGAAACTAAGTACGGGGACCCGCCCAAACCGTCCTGCTCAATCGCCCTTGTGGTGTTGGGGCTGAAGGGGTGGGATGCTGTCTCTTATACACATCTCCGAGCCCACGAGACTACGCTGCATC
>CABSMN010000329.1 GCA_902478765.1 uncultured Collinsella sp. | reverse complement strand
CGAGATGCAGCGTAGTCTCGTGGGCTCGGAGATGTGTATAAGAGACAGATCCCAGCTTTGGCATGGCCATCGTCAGCCGCGTGCTCGACGCGCACGGCTACAAAGTGGGCATTATCTGTCAGCCCGACTGGACCGACCCCGCCAGCATCACCGTGCTCGGCGAGCCGCGCCTGGGCTTTCTCGTCAGTGCCGGCAACATGGACTCCATGGTCAACCACTACTCGGTGACCAAGCATCGTCGCCACACCGATGCCTACACCCCTGGCGGTAAAGAGGGGCACCGCCCCAACCGCGCCGTCACGGTCTACGGCAACCTCATCCGCCAAACGTTCAAGGACGCGCCCATCATCATCGGCGGCATCGAGGCGAGCCTGCGTCGTCTGGCCCACTACGACTACTGGCAGGACAAGCTCAAGCGCTCGGTACTGCTCGACTCGGGCGCCGACATCCTCATCTACGGCATGGGCGAGCACGCGATCGTCGAGATCGCCGACGCGCTCGACGCGGGACTGCCCGTCGATCAGATCACCTATATCAACGGCACCGTCTACCGTACCAACTCGCTCGACGAGGTCTACGACTACGACCTGCTGCCCAGCTGGGACGACCTTGCTGCCGACAAGCTCAACTACGCCCGCAGCTTTAACGTGCAGCAGCAGAACATGGATCCCATCACCGGGCATCGCCTGGTAGAACCCTACCCCAACAGCGTCTATGTGGTGCAAAACCCGCCGTCGGCGACACTCACCACCGACGAGATGGACGAGGTCGCCGAACTCCCCTACGCACGCGATTGGCACCCCGACTACGACGCCGCGGGCGGCGTGCCGGCCTTTGCCGAGATCAAGTTTTCCATCAGCTCTAACCGCGGCTGCTTTGGCGAGTGCTCGTTTTGCGCGCTCACCTTCCACCAGGGCCGCGTGCTGCAGATGCGCAGCCACGACTCGATCATGCGCGAGGCCGAGCTGCTCACGCGCGATCCCGAGTTTAAGGGCTACATCAACGACGTTGGCGGACCGACGGCTAACTTTAGCCGCCCGGCCTGTGACAAGCAGCTCAAGCACGGCGTGTGCAAGAACAAGCGCTGCCTATGGCCGAGCGTGTGCAAGAACATGGTGGTCGACGAAAGCGGCTACACGCAGCTGTTGCGCGATCTGCGCCAGTTGCCGGGCGTCAAAAAGGTCTTCGTCCGCAGCGGCATCCGCTTTGACTACACCATGGCCGACGCCTCGGACGAGTTTTTGCGCGAGCTGTTGGAGCACCATGTCTCGGGCCAGCTACGCGTGGCACCCGAGCACGTGAGCGATGCGGTGCTCTCCGTAATGGGCAAACCGAGCCGCGCCGTCTACGATGCGTTCTGTCGTAAATTTGAACGCTTGAACCGCGAATACGGACTCAAGCAGTACGTAGTACCGTATCTGATCTCGAGCCACCCCGGCTCGACGATGAAGGAAGCGGTGGAGCTTGCCGAGGCTGTGCGCGACATGGGCTACATGCCCGAGCAGGTACAGGACTTCTACCCCACCCCGTCCACGATGAGCACCTGCATGTACTACACCGGCGTTGACCCGCGCACCATGCAGTCGATCTATGTGGCGCGCGACCCGCACGAGAAGGCTATGCAGCGCGCGCTCATCCAATATCGCAAGCCCGAGAACTACAAGCTCGTGCGCGAGGCACTGGAAAAGGCTGGCCGTCGCGATCTGATCGGCTACACCAAGCATTGCCTGATTCGCCCCGTGCCGCCACGCCCGGGCGAGACCTCTGCCGGCGGCGGGCATGGCACCGGCAAGAAGGGCGGCAAGGCCCACGGTGGCGCCGGCAAGGGCCCCAAGGGCAGCAAGGGGCACGGCGGCATGTCGCGTGCGCAGAACACCGCCGGCCGCAACCGTGCAGCTCAGGGGCGTCAGGGCGCCAACGGAGGCGGACGCCGCAATTAGGGCAGCGGTGCTGTCGCTATGCCCTGTCT
>CABSMN010000328.1 GCA_902478765.1 uncultured Collinsella sp. | reverse complement strand
TGCAGCGTAGTCTCGTGGGCTCGGAGATGTGTATAAGAGACAGGGTGAGGAACGAGTCGCCCGCCCCCATGGTGTCCTTCATGTCCGTTACCGGTTTAGCCAGCTGGCGGTAATAACGCTCGCCGTCGTAAGCAATGCAGCCCTCGGCGCCCGCCGTAGCCGACACAAAACGCGGACCCAGGCCCTTCACCCATGCCAAACGCTCGCGAATCTCGTCCTCACTCGCAGCATCCGCCGCACTAAAGAAAGCAAAATCAACGTAGGGCGCAATCTGCTCGTAGTACTCGTCGGTGGAGTCGTCCGAAAAGTCAAAAGAGACCGTGACGCCCGCAGCCTTCAGCTTGGGCAGCTCGCGCTCGGTAAAGCAATAGTTACCCGAATGAACCACATCGAACTGCTTCATGTACGCAAGGTCAAAGCGATCGAGGACATAGCGCGCATCGCCACGGATACCGCCCTCGTTGGAGCCAAGGAAAACACGGTCACCGTCAACGACGGTCACGCGAGCCGCTCCGTTCTCGCCAATCATCTGCTCGCACTTGTCAAGCTCGATACCCTCATCCTCGAGGCTTGCAATGACATGCTCGGCAGCGGCATCATTGCCAAAAATGCCCATGTATGCGGAGCGTGCGGCACCGCATTTCTTGGCATAAACGGCGAAGTTCACCGCATTGCCGCCGGGATACATGGTGTGGATATGCTCGTAGCGATCGACGACGTTGTCGCCAAATCCGAGCGCGTTAACGTTAAATGCCATGGCCTTTGCCCCTTCTAGTACTCGACAACACCCATATAGCGACGGAAATCGGGATCGTGATCAAACACCTTGCCGCGTGCAGCACGCAGCTCGCAGTTCATGGCGTAGAACAGCACCGGGTCCAGATAGGCACGGACGCTCGCCGGCACGGCTTCCATACCGTACTCCTTGGCATCGAGCACCATCAGCGTATCGGTATGCGTCTTAAGGAACGCCAGGGCGCGCTCGTCCATAGCACGGCACTCGCTGGAGCCCATCTGCAGGAAGTAAAAAACGCCATCCTGAGTAGCCTCGAAGGGGCCGTGGAAGTACTCGGCAGAGTGGATGTAGCTGCAGTGCTGCCACTGCATCTCCATAAGAGAGCAGATAGCGAAACCGTAGGTCTGGCTAAAGTTGGGACCGCTGCCCAGAATGTAGAAGAACTCGTGCTCCTGGCAAAGCTTGGCAAAACGATCGCCCAGCTCGGCATTTACCTTCTCGCGTGCCGGGGGAAGAATCTTATCCATCTCGGCGATACCGGCATACATATCGGCAAGATCGGCGTAGCCCTCCTGCTGATCGAGCAGCTCTGCCGCAAGCGACAGCGAAATACCAGCGGGGACCTCGGCCTGCGGCACGCCCTCGCCCCACGGGTAGACCCACGTGGTCCATTTACCGGTGTCGATCTTAGATCCAGCGTTGTCGGTCTGGGCGATCACCGTAGCGCCGGCAGCAAGGGCAATCTCGCAGCCCTCGACGACCTCAGGGGTGTTGCCACTGTGGCTACAAGCGATGACCAGGGACTTCTCGCCCAGACGACGCGGACGCATGATATCGAACTCGCGAGCCGTATAGATATACGAAGTGAAGGTGGTTGCCTCGCGCTGCAGAAGCTCATGGGCCGGGATCAAATCGATCATGGAGCCACCGCAAGCAATCCAGTAGACGCTGTCGAACTTGCCCTTCTCGGCAATTGCCTCTTTGATCAGATCGTGTGCGTTCATATCCAGTTCCTTTCTTGTTTGGCCGCAATCAATGACGTTGGCTGCGTGGCCGATAGTTGTTTTAGTCAATCAGATATTTCTCGAATGCGGCCATGTTCTTGGCATCTGCCGCCGCCGGATCATCGTAGTAACGACCGTCCGTGATTTCCTGGCCCAGCATGCCGTCGAAACCATGGGCGTTGAGCGTGGCGACGAAGGCGTCCATATCGTGCTTGCCATCGCCCCACACCAGATCTGTCTCT
>CABSMN010000327.1 GCA_902478765.1 uncultured Collinsella sp. | reverse complement strand
GAGATGCAGCGTAGTCTCGTGGGCTCGGAGATGTGTATAAGAGACAGCCCTTGACCTGCATCATAAGCAGGGTATCGCCCTTTTTGATAGAGCCGTCAAAGACGCGCACCGTGGCGACGACACCACGATACTCGTCGAAGTACGAATCCAGGATGAGTGCCTTGAGCGGCGCGTTCGCATCGCCCTTGGGCGGAGAGATCAAAAAGACAATGGACTCCAGCAGATCGTGGATGCCCTCGCCGGTCTTGCCCGAGACGCACACGGCATCATCGGCAGGGATCGCCAGGTCATCCTCGATCTCGGTCTTAACCTCGTCGGGATGCGCCGAGGGAAGGTCGATCTTGTTGATGGCCGGAACAATGTCCAAGTTGGCGTTCATGGCGAGCGTCGCGTTGGAGACGGTCTGCGCCTCGACACCCTGGGTGGCATCGACGACGAGCACCGCGCCCTCGCAGGCGGCCAGAGAACGCGAGACCTCGTAGGTAAAGTCAACGTGGCCCGGCGTATCGATCAGATTGAACTGATACGTCTCACCATCGTCGGCGTCATAGGAAACGCGGACGGCATTGGACTTGATCGTAATGCCGCGCTCGCGCTCGATATCCATGGTGTCGAGCAGCTGCGACTCCATGTCGCGTTCGTCGACGGTATGGGTGAGCTCGAGGATGCGGTCACTGATCGTAGACTTGCCATGGTCGATGTGCGCAACGATCGAGAAGTTGCGGATGTGGGAAATGTCAATTGAAGTATTCATGCGGACTATCTTACCCGAGCGGTACAAAAAATGGAGCCTGTTCCATAAAACAGGCTCCATTTATGCGCGTAATCGGTGTGGTGTGAAATTTACAACTTAGGCGTTGATGCTGTTCACGAGCTTGGCAAGACCGGACTTGCGGTTGGAAGCCTGGTTCTTGTGGATAACATGCTTGGCGGCAGCCATGTCGAGACGCTTGGTGACGGTCTTGAGGGCAGCCTGGGCCTTCTCGGCGTCGCCCTCGGCGACGGCGGACTGGACGTGCTTGGTCAGCGTCTTGAGCTCGGACTTGACAGCCTTGTTACGCATGCGAGCTGCCTCATTGGTGCGGATACGCTTCTTCTGAGACTTGATGTTTGCCACTTCTGGAGTTCCTTTCGAGTTCCTTGCAAAAAATGTATGACACCTCTGAGACACGGTGAGGTCATGCAAGCGCCTACTATAGCACGCTCCCTCTCAAAGGGATAGAACGAATTTGTCAAATAGGCAGGTATCATCACGATTTTCTCAAGATGTTCGTAATCCAGAGCAAAAGCGCGGTCTGAGAATCGGCCGAACCCTTCAGCGCGAGCTCCACATCGACCGCGCCCTCGAGCGCGGCAACGAGCTCTGCCATCGAAAAGCGACGTGCCCAGGTCAGGTGATTCTTGACCTGCCAGGACTGGAGCTTTAGTGTTGCGGCCAACTCACGACCCTGTCCGCGCGCATCGAGCGCCTTGGCAACGATAAGCTCGCGGATGCGGCCGCACAGCAATGTGTAAGTCCACACGTAGCTCTTGGCGGGCAGTAGATTGAAGAGCTCGAGAGAGCGTCGCATGTCACGGGCCGAGACCGCATTGAGAAAGTCCCAGGGTTGAACCTCGGCCGTACGTACAATCCAGCGCTCAACGTCGGCAAGCTCAATCTGCGGCGCCTCGACCATCTGGGCAAGCTTAGCCAAGTCGTTATCGAGCATGCGGGTGTTCTCGCCCGAGCGCGAAACGAGCTCCTCGGCGGCCGCCGTCGAGATCGACTTGCCGTGCTGCGTCGCCATCTGCTGCACGCGACGCGGAAGCTCCCAGCGCTTGGTGCCTGAGCAATCGATCACGGCTTTCTTGTCGATCTTGGCGATTGCCTTATACAGGCGCGTGTTCTTGGCAAGCGAGTCGGCGATGATGAGGCAAACCGTCGTGGGGCTGGGACTCGCCAGATAGTCGACAAGCGGCTCGGAGATCGCTTTGGCGAGTTTTGAGC
>CABSMN010000326.1 GCA_902478765.1 uncultured Collinsella sp. | reverse complement strand
GCTTGGCACAAAACGCGATGCCCGTGCCCGCGGCCTGAATCATGGGGATGTCGTTGGCACCGTCGCCGATCGCGACGGTGTGGGCCATATCGACGCCGCACTCAACTGCCCAGTCCAGCAGCTGGATGAGCTTGGACTCCTTGGTTACAATGTCTGCCGCCAGCTTGCCGGTGAGCTTGCTGTCCATGACTTCCAGGCGGTTGGCCAGGCAAAAATCGATGCCCGCGGCGGCCACGATCTTATCGGCGACCTCGTGAAAGCCGCCGCTTACCACGCCGACCTTCCAGCCCTTGCTGTGTGCCGAGCGCACAAGCTCCAGCGCGCCGGGGGTAAACGTCACGCGCTCAAAGGTGCGCTCGAACACACTCTTGTCCAAGCCGGCAAGCAGCCCCACGCGCTCCTCGAGCGCCTGCTTAAAGTCGAGCTCGCCGCGCATGGCGCGTTCGGTGATTTGTGCAACTTGCTCGCCCACGCCGGCTTCCTCGCCCAACAGGTCGATGACCTCCTGGTTGATGAGCGTGGAGTCGATATCCATAACGATGAGGCGTGCAGTCATGGCGGGCCTTTCCGAGTGCAGTTGTATTGGGGCACATTGTCGCACGTGGCGCGCGTCGGCGACGGCCACGGTGCGTCAATTGTTTCGTCTCCGTCAAGTCTTTGGGCAGGAGCTACTTTTTCGCGGCACATCGACGCAGGTGCGATAACATAGAACGCCATGTCTGGCTGCGCGGTTTACGCAGGCCGGGTAAATCTGTACGACGCCGCCCGGAACGACACGGGGCGGCACAGATCCATAAAGGAGGATCACTGGTATGAGCCAGACCCGTCCCATCGACGAGCATTCCATGCACACCCGTACCTGCGGTGAGCTTCGCCGCGAGAACGTGGGCGAAGAGGTCACCCTCACCGGTTGGGTGAGCCGTCGCCGCGACCACGGCGGCCTAATCTTTTGCGACCTTCGTGACCGCGAGGGCATCACGCAGCTCACCTTCGACCCCGAGCACTCCGACGGCGACGCCTTTAAGATCGCCGAGACCATGCGTCCCGAGTGGCCCATCAAGATCCACGGCGTCGTGCGCGCCCGTGGCGAGGAGACCACCAACACCAAGCTCGCGACCGGCGAGATCGAGGTCCTGACCGACCACGCCGAGGTGCTCAACACGTCCGTCACCCCGCCGTTCCAGATCGAGGACGGCATCGAGACCAGCGAGGACACCCGTCTGCGCTATCGCTATCTGGACCTTCGTCGTCCCGAGATGATGGCCAACCTCAAGCTGCGCTCCGACTTTACCTTTGCCATTCGCGAGGCGCTGCACAACCGTGAGTTTATGGAGGTCGAGACGCCCTCCCTGTTTAAGTCCACGCCCGAGGGCGCCCGCGACTTCATCGTTCCCAGCCGTATTCAGCCGGGCAACTTCTACGCCCTGCCGCAGTCCCCGCAGCTCCTGAAGCAGCTGCTTATGGTCGGTGGCGTCGAGCGCTACTATCAGGTTGCCAAGTGCTTCCGCGACGAGGACTTGCGTGCCGACCGTCAGCCCGAGTTCACCCAGGTCGATATCGAGATGTCCTTCGTGGACCAGAACAACGTTATGAGCGCGCTCGAAGAGGTCCTGGCCGACGCCTTCGGCCGCATGGGTGTCGAGATGCCCACGCCGCTGCGTCGCATGGACTATTGGGAGGCCATGGACACCTATGGCTCCGACAAGCCCGATACTCGCTACGGCATGCACCTGGTCGACCTGACCGACATCTTTGCCAACTCCAAGTTCAAGGTCTTTGCGACTGCTGCAAACGAGGAGGGTTCTGTCGTCAAGGCCATCAACGCCAAGGGCGCCGGCGCCTGGGCGCGTGCCAAGATCGATAAGCTTGCCGGCGTGGCCTCCACGTTTGGCGCCAAGGGCCTGGCCTGGATCGCCTTCCGCGAGGACGGCTCCATTAACAGCCCCATCGTCAAGTTCTTCTCGGACGAGGAGCTGGCCGCTCTGCTGTCTCT
>CABSMN010000325.1 GCA_902478765.1 uncultured Collinsella sp. | reverse complement strand
GCAGCGTCAGATGTGTATAAGAGACAGGATTGGCGGTGCCGCATGGGCCATGACGCTGGCGATTGGTGCCATGGCGCTCGGCGGCATCGAGGGGCCGGTGCTGTTCGATGCCGGCTTTGTGTTCAACATGCTCGGCTTTGTGCTGGCACTTGCCGTGTGCGTCCTGTTCTTTTGCGGTCGTGCCCTGTATTACCAGGGCTATGAACAGGGGGAGCGGCATGCCGACCGCGTGCTTGCTGCCCGTATCCAGGATCGCCTGATCGATCACCCCGACGCGTGGGACAACATCGACGGTGACTTTCTTGAGGTCGAGGGCGCACTCAACCGCGTGCGCGATCGCGAGCGCAAGGTCCAGCAGGCCCTGCGTGATGAGTCGCACCGCAAAGACGATTTGGTCACATACTTGGCGCATGACCTGCGCACGCCGCTTGCCAGCGTGGTGGGCTATCTTTCGCTGTTGCAGGAGGCGCCCGACCTGCCGGTTGAGCAGCGCGCACACTTTACAGGCGTGGCGCTCGACAAAGCCCACCGCCTCGACGCGCTCATCGAGGAGTTCTTCGATATCACGCGCTTTGATTTCCACGATATCGTGCTCACGCGCGGCTACGTCGACTTGGGGTTGCTGCTGGCGCAGGTGGCCGACGAGTTCTATCCCATTCTCAACGAGCAGCACAAGGAAGCACAAGTCGATGTGCGCGGGGATCTGACGGTGCTTATTGATGGCGACAAGATGGCCCGCGTGTTCAACAACATCATGAAAAACGCCATCGCCTATAGCTACGAAGGTTCGACCATTACGATCGAGGCCAGACGTATGGACGATGGCGGCGCATGCGTGCGCTTTATCAACCAGGGAGATCCTATCCCTGAGGCTAAGCTCAAGGTGATCTTTGAGAAGTTCTATCGCTTGGATGCGGCTCGTGCGACCAATCGTGGCGGTGCCGGTCTGGGTCTTGCCATTGCCAAGGAGATTGTCGCGGCGCACGGCGGCACCGTTGCGTGCGAATCAACGCCCGAACACACGGTATTCACCATCGAGCTGCCCGCTGCATAGCCAAGGTGCCCTTACAAACACTTGACAATGCGCTCACGTGCGTATGAGCCGCGATTCCTACTATCGATACTGCTGAATTGATATCGATATGGAGGTATGCGGTATGACGGCTGCTGCGGCTATGGAGCCCACGGAGCTTGAGGAACTCATGGAGGCGCAGGCCGAGGCCGCGCATGAGCGCGAAGTTGGGGATGCGACTCGTCCCACGGCGGAGGACCTTGCGGCCTCGCCGACGCGCATCGATGTTGAGGGCCTCGACCTGTTCTATGGCGACCATCATGCGCTCAAGGACGTGAACATCAAAATCCGCGACAAGCAGATCACCTCGTTCATCGGGCCTTCGGGCTGTGGAAAGTCCACGCTGCTGCGCTGCTTTAACCGCATGAACGATGGCATCAAGGATTGTCGTATCGAGGGCAAGATTGCGCTCGACGGCCAGAATATCCTGGGCGATTACGACATCTGCCGCCTACGTCAGCGCGTGGGCATGGTGTTCCAGCGCCCCAATCCGTTTCCCATGAGCATCTACGACAACGTGGCCTATGGTCCGCGCGGCATGGGCGTGCGCGATCGCGCCGTACTCGATGAGCTGGTCGAGGACTCCCTGCGCCGCGCTGCACTGTGGGACGAGGTCAAGGACAAGCTCAAGGAGTCGGGCCTGGGTCTTTCGGGCGGACAGCAGCAGCGCCTGTGTATCGCCCGTGCGCTGGCCGTGCAGCCCGACATCCTACTGATGGATGAGCCCACGAGCGCCCTCGATCCCGTGTCGACGCTGGTGGTGGAGCAGCTGGCGTGCGAGCTCAAGGAAACGTGCACGCTGGTGGTCGTTACGCACAACATGCAGCAGGCTGCGCGCATCTCCGACTCGGTTGCGTTTTTCTTGCTGGGCGAGCTGGTGGAGCACGCGCCCACCGCTGTCTCTTATACACATCTCCGAGCCCAC
>CABSMN010000324.1 GCA_902478765.1 uncultured Collinsella sp. | reverse complement strand
GCAGCGTCAGATGTGTATAAGAGACAGCACTCGAGCCGAACGACGCGCGCGATCCCCACACCCAGGAGCAATACCGTGATGTCGCGCCCGATCAGCTGCCCTATACCGAATGCCTCAAGGACACGATCGCCCGCGCCTGGCCCTATTTCGAAGACGAGATTCGCCCCCAGATGCTCGCCGGCAAGCGCGTACTCATCGCCGCACACGGCAACTCCCTGCGCTCACTCGTCATGAAGCTCGAGCACCTCACGCCCGAGGAGATCCTCAAGGTCAACATCCCCACCGGCGTGCCGCTCGTCTACACCTTCGATACCGATTTCAATGTCCTCGACAAGCGCTACATCGGCGACCCGGCGACCATCGCCGCCAAGATCGACGCCGTGGCCAATCAGGGCAAAGCGCACAAGTAGCCCCAACCCAAATCCGACGCGTGGCGCCGCACGACCCAGATGCGACGTCACGCCGCCCATACGCAGGAGCGCACCATGCTCAACCATCTCAAACAACACTTTGGCTCCCGACGCACCGGTGGTCACGGAGGCCTAGACATTGCGCGGCATATCGGCCCCGGGCTGCTCGTGACCGTCGGCTTTATCGACCCGGGCAACTGGGCCTCCAATATGGCCGCGGGCTCGCAGTTTGGCTACGCGCTGCTGTGGATCGTCACGCTGTCCACGATTATGCTCATCGTGCTGCAGCACAACGCGGCGCACTTGGGCATCGCCACGGGCGCCTGCCTTGCCGAGGCCACGACCCGCTTTCTCCCCCGCATCGTGGGACGCGCGGTGCTCGGCAGCGCCTATCTCGCGACCATCGCCACCGCCATGGCCGAAGTCCTGGGCGGCGCGATTGCCCTTCAAATGCTCTTTGGGCTGCCCGTGCGTGCGGGCTGCGTCATCGTGGCGGCAGTATCGATGGCGATGCTCATGACGAACTCCTACAAGCGAGCCGAACGCTGGATCATCGCCTTCGTAGGCGTGGTAGGACTCTCGTTTTTGGCCGAGCTTGCACTAGTCAAGGTCGACTGGCCGCAAGCCGCCGCAAGCTGGATCACGCCCAGTATGCCCACTGGCTCTGCCGCGATTATCGTGAGTGTCCTGGGTGCGGTCGTTATGCCACACAACCTTTTTCTGCACTCCGAGGTCATCCAATCCATGCACTTCGAAGGCCAAGGCGAGCAGGTTATCGAAGAGCGTCTGCGCTACGAGCTCTTCGACACGCTCATTTCGATGGGCGTGGGCTGGGCAATCAACTCGGCCATGGTCATCCTGGCCGCAACGACCTTCTTTGCGCACGGCATGGTCGTAGACGACCTCGCCGTCGCAGCGGCCACGCTCTCCCCCATTCTGGGCCCGGCGAGCTCGACCATCTTTGCGGTAGCGCTGCTGTTCGCGGGACTATCGAGCAGCGTGACAGCGGGCATGGCGGCGGGGACCATCACTGCGGGCATGTTCGACGAGGAATACGATATCCACGACCGACATTCCTCGATCGGGGTGGCGGCCTGTTTCGTCGGCGCAGTGACGGCGTGCCTGGTCGTCCCAAATCCTTTTGAAGGTCTCATCTGGAGTCAGGCACTGCTGTCGCTTCAGCTACCGATTACGGTCTTTGTGCTCATACGGCTCACCAGTTCACCCCGCGTCATGGGCAAATACGCCAATTCGCGTCCACTCAACGCGCTGCTCGTAGGGATCGGTGCCATCGTGACGATTCTCGATGTCGTGTTGTTGACAGGGATGTAATGGGGCGGGGCACCTACTCAGGCAAACGTCTCGATCTGTAACATCTAGACCCGCTTTTGATGTCTAGATGTTACAGATCGAGATCATTCCGAGGGTCAGCTCCGTTTGTCTCAATCTGTAACAAGTGGGCCAAATTTCCACCGTTAGATGTTACAGATTGAGACAAAAGGTCGGCCGGACTCACAACAGACAGGATCGGCCAACAGCAACCGCGATCCCTTGGGGGCCTGTCTCTTATACACATCTCCGAGCCCAC
>CABSMN010000323.1 GCA_902478765.1 uncultured Collinsella sp. | reverse complement strand
CGCTGAACATCATTCACTACATGCACGACAAGTATTGCTACGAGCGCATCCAGATGGCTCTGCACGACAAGCACGTGCATCGCTGGTTCGCTACGGGCATCGCTGGCCTTTCCGTCGTGGCTGACTCCCTGTCCGCCATCAAGTACGCCAAGGTCCACCCCGTCCGTGACGAGAACGGCATCATCGTCGACTTCGAGACCGAGGGCGAGTTCCCCAAGTACGGTAACGACGACGACCGCGTTGACCAGATCGCTCACGACGTTGTGCACCAGTTCATGGAGTACATCCGCATGAACGACACCTACCGCAACTCCGTGCCCACGACCTCGGTTCTGACCATCACCTCCAACGTCGTGTACGGCAAGAAGACCGGCTCCACCCCCGACGGCCGCAAGGCTGGCCAGCCGTTCGCCCCGGGTGCTAACCCCATGCACAAGCGCGATAGCCACGGCGCCATCGCTTCGCTGTCTTCGGTTTCCAAGCTCCCGTTCCGCGATGCTCAGGACGGCATCTCCAACACCTTCTCCATCATCCCGGGTGCGCTCGGCAAGGAGGACCAGGTGTTCTTTGGCGATATCGACCTTGATCAGCTGGGCGAGTAACTATTGTTAGTGCTATACTAACAATAACGATTACTGATTAGCGCGCCGGTTTCGGCCGGCGCCTATCGATCGAAGGAGACACATTATGAAGGTTTCTGAAGTTTCCGAGACTCAGGCCGATAACCTGGTCCACATGCTCGACGCTTACGCCGAGAAGGGTGGCCACCACCTGAACATCAACGTCTTCAACCGTGAGACGCTGCTCGACGCTCAGGCTCACCCCGAGAAGTACCCGCAGCTGACCATCCGCGTTTCCGGCTATGCCGTGAACTTCCACACGCTCACCAAGGAGCAGCAGGACGAGGTCATTTCGCGTACCTTCCACAACAAGTTCTAAAGGGGTTTAACTCCTGTAGGATTACTGGGGCCGGTTTTGGGTTATTTTCCAAAACGTCCTCGGACATGCAAAGAGGCTCCGCTGCGCGCGTTGCGCGGCGGAGCCTCTTTGCGTCCTGCGGGATGTTTTGGAAAATAACCCAAAACCGGCCATGTGGGGTCCTTTGGAGTCATCCTTTAGGCGGAACTCTCCAAATTATTTGGATGAGTCGTCTACTTACTTGTGCTGTAACCGTCTTCCCGCTGTTGTTGGGGTATGCTTTGTTCGTATGTAAACGTATGACATGTTGATGGGGGAGGGTGCTATGGCTCGCGAGAGTGCTCGTTCTAAGGATACGGCTAAGCCTGGCATCAAGGAAGTTGCGGCGGTGGCGGGGGTTTCGCCTACTACGGTATCTCGTGTGCTTAATAATCGTGGCTATATTAGCCAAGAGACCCGCGATAAGGTCCATGCCGCGATGAAGCGCATCAACTATACGCCCAACGATATCGCCCGTGCCATGCTCAACGGTCGCCTGAATCTTATCGGTATGATCGTCCCCTATGTCAGCAGTCCGTTTCATGCCCAAGTGGTTCAAGTCATTGAGCATACCCTGGCCGAAAACGGTTTTAAGATGCTGCTGTGCAATAGCGCCAATCGACCCGAGCTTGAGCGCTCTTATATCGACATGCTTCGACGCAATATGGTTGATGGCGTCATCGTCAACTCGCTTAATATCGGTGCCGAGGCGTATGCCGAGATGGGCTTGAGTCTGGTTGGTATCGACTGCGACCTTGGCGAAGCCTCTGTTCAGATTGCGAGCGACAGCTATAGCATCGGCGAACTTGCCACGCGTCGCCTGATCGATGACGGGTGTTCGCGCATCTTGTGCCTGCGCAACAATAGCCGTATGCGTATGCCTGCCAATAAGCGTACCGATGCCTACCACGATGTTGTGGAGCAGGCTGGTTTGCCCGCGCTTGTCCGTGAGGTCGAGTTCGTTAAGTCCGACGACGAAAAGAGTGCGGTCGTTGCAAAGATCCTCGATGAGAACCCCGATATTGACGGCATCTTTGCGGGAGACGACACGA
>CABSMN010000322.1 GCA_902478765.1 uncultured Collinsella sp. | reverse complement strand
CTTCTTCCTCTTTCCGGACATGCCGTCCTCCGATCTCCCGGGGCCGGCCGGTCCGGCCCTCAGGGTACCGGGTTCCCACATTCATCCGCACATGTTCGGATGAATGTGGGAGTGTTCGGATGAAGTTGATAATCAAGGCTTTTTAGATGATCCCTTGGGGACGGAGGAAAACGGAAGGGGTGTTATCGGCGGCCTCCTTTTGGGCATACAATGGCTATTGGTTTGCTGCGGTGAAGGCCTGTCCGCTCCGCAGCTTTTTTCTACGGTTAAAGGAGTATGTATGTCCGTTGAGGTCATGAGGTCTGTGATTGAGGCCGCCGAGGGGCGTGTTCCCGTCGACACGCTGTTTGCCAACGCGCAGATCGTCGATGTGTACGGCCAGCGTGTGGCGCCCGGTAGCGTTGCCGTCAAGGATGGCGTGATCGTCGGCGTGCTGTACGACGGTCGCGACGATGCCGCCGGTACGTATGAGGCTGCCGAGGTCATCGATTGCCAGGGCCGCTATCTTGCCCCCGGTTTTATTGACGGACACTTGCATATCGAGTCTTCGAACATCCGTCCTGCTGAGTATGCGCGCATGGCGGCGACGCGCGGTACCACTACCGCTATTGCCGACAGCCACGAGATCGCTAATGTTTCCGGCTTGGACGGCCTGCGCTTTATGATCGAGGACGGTCGTCGTGCTCCTATTTCCATCAAGTACATGATGCCCTCGTGCGTGCCCGCACTGCCCGACGAGCAGGCTGGTGCCGTCATCACCGCTGCCGATATGCAGGCGTTTTTTGCCGAATATCCGGGTGATGTCTTTGGTCTGGGCGAAATGATGAACCTGCCGGGTGTCTTTATGGCCGACCCCGAGACCTGTGCTCGCATCGATGCCGCTAACCAGACGCCGTCCAAGCAAGTCGACGGCCATGCGCCGCTCGTTGCCGGCAAGGACCTCAATGCCTATGCCGCGGCGGGCATTATCGCCGACCACGAGTCGACGATTCCCGAGGAGGCGCTCGATAAGCTGTCCCGCGGCATGTATGTGATGCTGCGCGAGGGTACGTGTAGCCACGACCTGGCCAACTTGTCGCCGATGCTGCTAGAGAACCCCGCCCGCGCCCGTCGCTGCTGCTTCGCGACCGATGACCGCGCTCCCTCTGACGCGCTTTCGACCGGTATGATCGACAATGCCTGCCGCGTGGCTATCGAGGCCGGTATTGACCCCGTGGTCGCTATCTCTATGGCGTCCCTCTCCACGGCCGAGGCGTTTGGCCTGGATCACGGCTGTCGCGACCCGCACGAGCTGCGTGGTGCGATTGCCCCGGGCAAGCGTGCCGACCTGCTGGTGCTCAATGACCTGACGTTTGCCGCGGCTCCGCATCGCGTATATGCCGCCGGTGCTCTGGTGGCGCAGGACGGCACCTTTGTGGGCGAGATCGCACCCGAGATGGCCGAGGTTGCGGCCCTTGCCGATGAGCTGCGCGCCTCCGTTAAGCTGCCGAAGCTTTCGCTCGACGTATTCGACTATGCCTTTAAGCCGGGCGAGGCCGTGATTGACGTTGTGCCGGGTAAGGCCATCACGGGCATGGTTCGCCCCGAGAACGCCGAGGGCCTGCGCCGCATTATGTTGATCGAGCGCCATGGCCGCGGCGTGTCGCTGCAGGCCGAGGGCGCCGACGGCGACGGCCCCGCTGGCCTGGGCCTGGTCGGTAAGCATATCGGTCGCGGCTGGGTGCGCGGTTTCACCATCACGGGTGGCGCCATTGCCTCCACGATCGGCCACGACTCGCACAACGTGTGCGTGGTGGGCGACAACGCCGCCGATATGATGGCTGCTGTCGAGGCCGTGGGCCAAGGTGGTCACGTGCTGGTACGCGATGGTGAGGTCGTAGCACGCATCCCGCTGGCGCTCGGTGGCCTGATGAGCGAGGGCACGGCTGAGGATGTCGCCGCACAGCACGACGACTTTATGGTCAAGGCGCGCGCTATGGGTATTGAGCCTGTCTCTTATACAAATCTCCGAGCCCAC
>CABSMN010000321.1 GCA_902478765.1 uncultured Collinsella sp. | reverse complement strand
GATGCAGCGTAGTCTCGTGGGCTCGGAGATGTGTATAAGAGACAGGTATAGGTCCTAAACGTGCCGAGCGTGCCGTCGACGCCCGAGCCGTCCTCCGAAGGCATCTTGGCACCCAGGCTGCCCACGATACGCACGCTGTCGGCCGTCTCTCCCTCAATCGTCACATGCGAGCGATGAATCTCGACCCGCTCGCGATACTCGCCCGGATCGATATGGATTGTCACCGGCCGTCCGTCATTCGGACAGGATTCGTCAATTGCCTCCAAGGCCTTAGAGATACTGTGATATGCCCCCGCACGCTCGGGCGAAACCTCAAAAAATCGTCTCTCACTCATCATCAGTCACCGCGTCCTTTCGTCGTAGACCGTCTACGTTGCAGTTTCGGCATATAAAAAGTTCGCGCAATGGGTCGGGAAGGCCCTGCCCATCGCGCGCCGCGACATACCGAATTTAATTGTTTAGGAGCAAACGCCTACGCACGGATAACCTTGTCGACGTTCTGGAGCTGCAGTTCCTCGCCGTCCTGGCCCTCGATCACCACATTTTGCAGGTCGAGTACCTTGACGTTTTGCGCGATGATGCCCTGGCGCACCATGGGCTCAACGCCGCAGGCCATGGCCGGGACAAAGGGCTCGGCATCCGGCGCGAAGGTCACGTGGACATCCTGGAACGTCAGGCGCGTCACTTTGCTCTCGGGCAGGCCCGTGATGTAAGCAGCAGCCGCGTGGCAGTTAGTAGCCTCGATATCACAAAACGTCGTGGCACCAAAGCCGGGTGTGCGGTCGTCGACGGGCAGCGCCTCGCGAGACTGCACGTAATCGGTCTTGCCGTCCTTGTCGCAGAAGTAGAACGAGTTGACCACGAAGGGCGTGAGCACCTCGTCCATGCGAATGTGCTCAAAGGTAATGCCCTCGTTGACGGCGTCCTTGCCGCGCCCGCGGCGGGTCTTGACGCGCAGGCCGCGGTCGGTGCGTTCAAAGAGGCACTTGCTCACGGTAAGGTCCTTGATGCCGCCGGCAGCCTCGGATCCCAGCACCACGGCACCATGGCCGTCGTGCATGTAGCAGTGAGAAATCAGCACGTCGTGCGTGGCGGGACGAAGCTCAGGCTCAATGCCCAGCTTGCCGCTCTTGATGGCGATGCAGTCGTCGCCCACCGAGAACTGACAACCAAGGATGCGAACAAAACCGCAGCTCTCGGGATCGAAGCCATCGGTGTTGTGGGAGTTCTTGGGGCCCTCGATGGACAGGCAGAGCGCATCGATGTGCTCGCACAGGATGGGGTGGATGTTCCACGCCGGGCTGTTGCGGACGGTGAAGCCAGCCAAGCTCACGTTTTGGCTCTCGGACAAGAAAATCATGCGCGGGCGGGCGACCTCGCGGCCCTCCTCCGGGCGAAAGATGTTCTTAAAGTCCTTGTTCCACCAGTTGTCCTCGGCAAAATCGGTCTGACCGTCGATGGCACCACGGCCATAGATGCACACGTCGTGCACGCTCAGACCCGTAAAGGTAGAGCAGTAGGTCGAGAAACTCTCGCCCTCCCAGCGGCCCAGGGGCAGCATATCGGTGCCGGCATACCCGGCGCCCTCGTCGCCTGTGACCGTGCCCGGAATGTAGGCAAGCGCCGCGCGATCGTGACGGGCCAACAGCACCGCTCCCTCGGCGAGCTCGATGTTGATATTGCTCTTAAGGAAGAGGGACTTGATGCGATAACTACCGGCGGGGATCAGCACGCGGCCGCCCTTGGGGCAGGCCATGATGGCAGCCTGGATGTTGGTGGTGTCATCATGCTCGGCATCGCCCTTGGCGCCACAGTCGCGAACGTTGATGGTAAAGGGCTCAGCCGGCGTGGTGACACCTACGCTCAGCTCACGCTCGCCACAGACAAAACGGACCAGGTTGCGCTTGCCGGGGGTCAGGCCGTCGACATAGGTCTCGACCGTATTCGTGGTACCGGCGGGCTCGTCGTTGACAAAGATCTCCCACGTATCGGCGCAGGTAAAGTAACCGCCGTCGTCAAGCTCGATAACCTGTCTCTTATA
>CABSMN010000320.1 GCA_902478765.1 uncultured Collinsella sp. | reverse complement strand
CAGCGTCAGATGTGTATAAGAGACAGGGATGCCGCTGTGCCTGCCCCAGCCGAGCCCCGCACTGCCCGCGTTCTCGAGGTCGGCTGCGGCACGGGCTGTATTTCGCTCTCCCTTGCCTGGGAGCGCCGCGGCCACGTTACCTGCACCGCCACCGATATCGAGCCGCGCGCCATCGATCTGGCCACCAAAAACCGCGACGCCCTCGGCCTCACGGCAGACGAGGTCGCCTTCAGCCTCACGAACCTGGTGAGCTCCATTCCCCGTGAAGAGTGGGGCACCTTTGACGTACTCGTCTCCAACCCGCCCTACATCCCCACCGATGTCATGCGCTCGCTGCCGCACGAGGTCAAGGACTTTGAGCCCGATCTGGCGCTCGAGGGTGGCGCCGACGGCCTCGATATCTTCCGCCGCTTGCTCAACGCGGCGCCCTACATGTTGCGCGCCGGCGGCCTCTTTGCCTGCGAGCTCTACGAGGGCGCGCTCGACGCTGCGGCCGAGCTCTGCCGCCAAGCGGGTCTGTCGGACGTGCGCATCGTCCACGACCTCACCGATCGCCCCCGCATCGTCCGAGCCATCGTCACCGAGCCCAAACAGCGCCAGTAATATTTATTAACTGGTTAGCAAAAATTATAAATTAGTTTATAATTAGGACGGCTGAAAGAGGTCGGCCCATGCAACCTCCTACCTTTCGGGAAATTATTGCCCTACTCAAGCACGATGGATTCGTGAAGGTCGCGCAAGTCGGTAGTCATGCTAAGTATGTTTCTGGTGACCGTGTTGTCACCGTGAACGGCTCTGGTGGTGATCGACCAAAGAAGGGCACGTGGGCAAGTATTCGTCGCCAAGCTGGATGGTAGTTGGAGGCAAAATGAGGCAGCGATTTACCTATGACTGCGTTCTCATAAAAGAAGACGACGGTTACTGCGCCAGCTTCCCGCAGATTCCCGGCGCCTTTGCCGATGGCGATACGCGCGAAGAAGCGATTGCCCATGCCACCGAGGCACTGATGGCGTTTTTGGCCGACGACCTCAACAACGGTTTGACTCCGGCAGGGTACGAACGCTCGGCCGAGGTCGTGGCCCTTTCAGTCGAAATCGACCACGAGGACGCTCGGGAAGCGGCGTGCCGAACATTTAAAGACGCAGCGCTGGACCTCAAAGTCTCCGCTCCGCGGATTACCGCGCTGGTCAAAGCCGGAAAGCTCGATGTTGAACTCGTCGACGGCCGTCGGATGATAACGATAGACAGCATCGAGCGCTACGCCGCCCAAGAACGCCACGCCGGCAGGCCAAAGAAGTTCGTCGCAGTCCAATAACCCCCTCACTTTCACCGACTACTAGAGCCGCTCACCAAACCAACATGCGCTCTGGGCAAATAGGTTGAACGTTTCGTGCGAGAATGCCCCACAGTAAACAAACTTGCACCAGAGCGTAAGGGGCTGGCATACACATGCAGACGGTCTATCGGGTATACGAGGGAACGCGCGAGCCGCATCGGCTTGCCGTCGAGCGCACGGCCGAGGTGCTCGGCCGCGGCGGCCTGGCTTTGATCCCGACCGAGACCGTCTACGGTGTCGCCGTGGCAGTCAACGCCTTCTCGGACGCCGTGCCCCAAGATACAAGCGAATTCCCATCGTGGCCGCGCGATCCGCAGGCTGCCGTCAATGGCGCCGCAGTTCCTGCACTCGGCACCGGCTATCGCCGTATCTTCACTCTCAAGCAACGTGAACTCACGCAAACCGTCGCTTGGCTGGTCGATGGCGTCGAAGCACTCGACCGCTATGGCGTGGATATCCCGGAAGATGCCCGCATACTCGCGCGACGATGCTGGCCGGGAGCCCTGACTATCGTGGTCAAGGCAGCCCCCTGCGTGCCGACCTTTATGCGCGCTGCCGACGACACGGTGGCACTTCGCGCTTCGGCCTCGCCCGTGGTGCAGGCGCTCATTCGCGCCTGTGGCAGCCCCCTTGCCTGCACCAGCGCCAACACGCATGGCGCGCCCGCGCCGGCAAGTTTTATCTGTCTCTTATACACATCTCCGAGCCCACGAG
>CABSMN010000319.1 GCA_902478765.1 uncultured Collinsella sp. | reverse complement strand
AGGTCATGGATCCCATCTGCGACCGTGCGCTGCTGTTTACCGGCGTGCTGGGTCTCGTGGTCCGCGGCGAGCTTCCCATCTGGGTCTGCGTGCTCATTATCGGCCGCGATATCTACCTGGGCATCGGCACGCTCATCGTGCGTCACTACCACCGGCGCCCCATCGACGTCGTCTTTCCCGGCAAGATTGCCACGGCACTGCTCATGACCGGCTTCTCGCTCATGCTGCTTGGGTTCCCCGTCATCGACGGCTGGCATCTGCTGCCCGCCACGTTCACGGCATTCCCAGGCCTCAACGGCAGCTCGGTGCCCCTCGGCATCTTCTTTGTATACGGCGGCGTCATCTTCTCCATGCTCACCGCTGTCATCTATTCCATTAAGGGAGGGGTGGCCATTAAACAGGCCATCGCGCATCCCGAGGACGAGGACATCGACTTTCTTAACCCCGAAATCGAAGACTAAGTCGTTGGGGTATGATTACGTACGGTACATTTTTTGCGGCACGTCCGCGTTAGATAGGGGTTGTCATGGACAACAAGGTTAACAATATGCCTCAGAACGATAAGACTGCGGACGCTACCTGCGTTTTCCGTGTTCCTTCGAGCGATGTCACCGTTCCCGACCTCATGGCCAACGTGCGCATCACCGCTCCGGTTCTGTCCATCGTCAAGGGCCCGCAGACCGGAGCTGCCTTTGAGCTCGAGGACGACGTGACCACCATCGGCCGCGATCCCGCGAACGGCATCTTCCTCAACGACATGACTGTCTCGCGCAGCCACGCACGCATTATTCGCGAGGGCCTGGGCGCCCGTATTGAGGATCTGGGCTCGCTCAACGGCACCTGGGTCGACGGCGCCATCGTCAACGGTGCTCCGCTGCACGACGGCTCTTCCGTTCAGATCGGTACGTTCACGCTCATCTACCACGAGAGCACGCCGGAGCGCATCGAAACCGGTGAGTAGGTAATGGCCGAACGCAATTATCTGAGTATCGGCCAGGTCGTCAATCTACTTCGAGGCGCATACCCCGATCTATCGAACTCAAAAATTAGATTTCTAGAAGATGAGGGGCTCATCACCCCTCATCGTACGCCTAAGGGGTATCGCCAGTACTCCAAGGAAGACGTTGATCGTCTCGAGGTCATCCTACACCTGCAGAAGACCCGCTACATGCCGCTCAACGTCATTAAACAGCGCTTGGAAAACGCAACGGACCTGTCCACTTTGGCTTACGAGGTGGGTCTTCTGTCCGATGTTCCGCTTAAGACGGAGCCCAAGGAAACCAAGCAAAAGCTGCATCCCATCGAGACCATTCCCGACATGCTCGGTGTTGAGATCTCGTTTATCCGCTCCCTTGCCGAGAACGATCTAATCCGCATCATCAAGAGCCCGCAGAACCGTGAGCTCGTCGATGGCCGAGATTTCCCGATTATCCGTTACTGCTCGGAGCTGTCGCGCTTCCACATTGAGCCGCGTAACCTGCGTCAGTACGTATCGTCGGCAAACCGCGAGTCTTCGATGTTTGAGCAGGTTCTCGTGAGCATGCTCGGCATGGATACTTCCGATGACGAGCGCGACGCCAAGCTCGAGCGCGCTTTTAAGAAGCTGCACGACCTCACCGAGGGTGTGCACACCGCGCTTCTTAAGAACCGTGTCTTTGAGTCGCTTAACGCCGTGGTCGAGGACGCTGACATTGATGCTCTCGATGAGGAGATCGCGCGTTCCGAATCCACCAAGGCTAAAAGCGATGGGGCAAACATCCCCGCGGTTGCCGCGCATGACGAGTCGCTCGTGCAGCCGTCCAAGGTCGTCGTTCCCTCGCATAGCTCGTCTGCTAACGCGGGCAAATAACCGCCGTTCACCCGGCAATCCATGAAAGGTCACGTCATGTACGACTTCGAATCTCATATCGTCGATATCCCCGACTATCCCGAGCCCGGAGTCGTCTTTAAGGACATCACACCGCTCTTTGGCAACCCCGAGGCTCTGAAGGCCATGGTGGATGCCCTGGCCGAGCATTTTGCCGACATGGGCATTACCACTGTCTCTTATAC
>CABSMN010000318.1 GCA_902478765.1 uncultured Collinsella sp. | reverse complement strand
GTATGCAGGTAGCGCGAGCCCTTGAAGTTCTCGGGGTCGCGATACTTGATATTGGCGCGGCGGGCCTGGAAGTCGCCGCAGTTGGAGCAGGAGCTGATCTCCTTGTAGGCGTTGTAGCTCGGCAGCCAAACCTCGACGTCATAGGTCTGACGGGCAGAGAAGCCCAGGTCGCCGGTGCACAAGCTAATGACGCGATACGGAAGACCCAGCTGCTGCAGCAGGTACTCGGCCTCGGCGGTCATGCTCTCGAGCTCCTCGTCGGACTCCTCCGGCTTGGCGAACTTGACCATCTCGACCTTGTCGAACTCGTGCTGCCGGATGATGCCGCGAGTGTCGCGACCAGCAGAGCCGGCCTCCTCGCGGAAGCAGGGGGTGAAGGCAGTGTAGCGACGCGGCAGAGTGTCGGCGTCCAGAACCTCACCGGCGTGCAGGTTGGTGAGCACGACCTCGGCGGTGGGGATCAGGAAGTTGTCGCCCGAGACGTGATAGGCGTCGTCCTCGAACTTGGGCAGCTGACCCGTACCGAACATGGTCTGACGCTTGACGACGATGGGCGGCCACCACTCTTTGAAGCCACGACTGGTGTGCGTGTCCAGGAAGAAGTTGATGAGGGCGCGCTCCAGACGGGCGCCGGCGCCGCCGAGAACGGTGAAGCGGCTGCCGGAGAGCTTGTTGCCGCGCTCGAAATCGAGGATGTCGAGGTCGGTGCCCAGGTCCCAGTGCGGCTTAAAGTCGAAATCGAACTCGCGCGGGGTGCCCCAACGACGACGCTCGATGTTCTCGTCCTCGTCCTTGCCAAGCGGGGTGGCCTCGCACGGGATGTTGGGCAGGTGAGCCATGAAGTCATACTGCTCCTGCTCGAGGGCGGTGCGGCGCTCGGCCAGACCGTCGATCTTCTCGTTGACGGCGCGCACGGCCTCCTTGGCGGCCTCGGCCTCGTCCTTCTTGCCCTCCTTCATCAGGGCGCCGATCTTCTTGGACTCGGCATTGCGCGTAGCCTGGAGCTCCTCGACCTCGGTGATGACGGCACGACGCTCGTCGTCGAGCTCAAAGAACTTCTCGCGATCCCAAGACGTCTGGCGGTTAGCCATGGCGACATCGATGGCATCGGGGTTCTCGCGAACAAACTTGATATCAAGCATTAGATCCTCCGGCGATATACATTCCATTTAGGTTGCAACCTTGTACATGTATGGGCAAGTATATACTTATGAGCGTTTACGACCCAACTCAACTACGCAAGAAGGCACCCAATGGACGCAGTTTTTTCCTTTTTGTTTGGCACCCGCACCGGTTTTGCCATCCTTTTCGCCGGCGGCATCCTGTTATTTGCGATTCTTGCCTTTGTAATGGAGAAGCGTACCCATAAGATGTACGTCGACCGCGGACCCAAGTCCGAGGATGAGGAAGACAGCTTCTGGGACTAACCTGCCAAAAAGGGACAGGTTTATTTTGGTCTGTTTTATCTGGGCAAACGCAAGCGCCCCGCAACTGGAATTGAGCCAGTTGCGGGACGCTTTTCGCTAAAAGGACAAAACCGCAGAAAATACCTGCCAAAAATAAACCCGTCCTTTTTTTGGTCGGTTTTACTGGAGAGTTGCGTCGATTGCCTTGACCAGGGCGCTGCGCATGCCGGCGTCCTCGAGCGCAACGACGCCCTTGATGGTGGCACCACCGGGCGAGCATACGGCATCCTTCATCGCCGCAGGATGCTGGCCAGTTGCAAGCTGCAGCTTTGCCGTACCTAGCACCATCTGGCTCACAATGCGATAGGCATCGGCACGCGGGATACCGTGCTTGACCGCCGCATCGCCCAGAGCCTCGATCGCCATGGCGACAAACGCCGGGGCGCAACCGCCCACGGTACCGCCCACAAACAGCAGACTCGAATCGAGCTCGACCACCGTGCCAAGCTTGCCAAGCAGATCAAGCACCACTACGCTCTGCTCATCACTAAGCGTGGAAGCCTTCTCGCAAGCGATGACGCCCTCGCCCACCGAAACCGGCGTGTTGGGCACCGTCGAGATATGCGCGACGCCCGGCAGGACCTGCTCCCACTTGGCA
>CABSMN010000317.1 GCA_902478765.1 uncultured Collinsella sp. | reverse complement strand
TAGTCTCGTGGGCTCGGAGATGTGTATAAGAGACAGGCCGAGGACCTGTTCATCCGCGCCAAGCTGGAGGACGCCGCGATTTCCGCAACCGATGAGCGCACCCGCGCCGCCGTTGTCCGCCTGGGCAACAACCTGATCGATAACTTTGAGGAGGAGCTCGCATGATCGACACCGAGCACGTTAAATGCGACACCTGTACTGCCCCCGAGCCCATGGAGCTCGACGCCAGCGACGAGGCTTCGCGCGGCTGGCCTACTGTCGACATCGAGACCAATCCCTACAAGGCGCAGTTCCCGCTGTTCCAGCAGCGCCCCGAGATCGCCTTCCTCGATAGCGCCGCCACCGCGCAGCGCCCTGCCTGTGTGCTCGACGCCGAGCGCGACTTCTATCAGCGCATGAACGCCAACCCCCTGCGCGGACTGTACTCGCTGTCCGTCGAGGCCACCGACGCCATCGCGAAGGTGCGCCAGCAAATCGCCGACCTCATCGGCGCCCCCAACGCCAACGAGGTCGTCTTCACCCGCAACACGAGCGAGTCGCTCAACCTGGTCGCCAAAAGCTTTGCGCCCACAGTGCTCGAACCGGGCGACGAGGTCGTCATCACCATCATGGAGCACCACTCGAACCTGATTCCGTGGCAGCAGGTCTGCCGCGAGACCGGCGCCAAGCTCGTCTACCTCTACCCCACCAAGACCGGCCAGCTCACCACCGAGGAGGTTCTTGCAAAGGTGGGTCCCAAGACCAAGATCCTGGCCGTGGGACAGGTCTCCAACGTGTTGGGCGTCGAGAACCCGGTCAAGAACCTCGGCAAGCTCGTGCACAAGTACGGCGGCTACCTGGTCGTCGACGGTGCGCAGTCGCTGCCACACATGCCGGTCGATGTGGCCGACCTGGGCGCCGACTTCTTTGCCTTTAGCGCGCACAAGGCCATGGGCCCCATGGGCATCGGCGTGCTGTGGGGCAAGATGGACCTGCTCAACGCCATGCCGCCCATGCTCACCGGCGGCGAGATGATCGATTCGGTCACCGAGCAGGACGCCGTCTGGGCTCCTGTCCCCGAGAAGTTCGAGGCGGGTACGCAGGACGCCGCCGGCATCTTCGCCACGGGTGCGGCACTCGACTACCTGGTCAACACGGTGGGTTACGAGAACATCCAGGCCCGCGAGCAGGCACTCGTCCACTATCTGATGGGCGAACTCATGCAGCTCGACTTTGTCCAGATCATCGGCTCCATCTATTGGGATAACCACCACGGCGTCGTGAGCTTTAACGTCAAGGGCATCCACCCGCACGACGTCGCGAGCATCATGGACATGGACGGCGTCTGCATCCGCGCCGGCCACCACTGCGCGCAGCCGCTGCTCACCTGGCTGGGCGTCGAGAACCTTGCCTGCTGCCGCGCTAGCGTGGCCTTCTACAACGACAAGGCCGACATCGACAAGTTCATCGCCGGCCTGCATCACGTTTGGAGCACGTTCAATGGGTAATCTGTACACCTCCACCACATTTATGGAGCATAACTCGCATCCCGACTACAAGTACGAGATGGATGCCCCCACGCACGAGCACGAGGGCATTAACCCCAGCTGCGGCGACGAGCTCACCTTGCAACTACGTGTCGAGAACAACGTGATCGAAGAGGCCTCCTTTACCGGCCACGGCTGCGCCATCAGCCAGGCCAGCGCCGACATCATGTCCGACCTCATCACCGGCGAGACCGTCGAGGAAGCTCGCCGCCTGGCAGAGCTCTTCCTCGCCATGATCCGCGGCGAGCAGCTCTCCGAGGAGGACCTGGAAGACCTGGACGAAGCCGCCCAGCTCCAAGACATCTCGCACATGCCCGCCCGCGTCAAATGCGCCGAGCTCGCCTGGCGCACCCTCGACGGCATGCTCACGGGACAAAATAATCAGTAGTATTTGTCCCAAATCTTAAGAATTTTGTTGGCCGAATCGCTTGACAAGAGTGGTTCGGCCATTTTCTATTCCGAGCCCTCAGCCTGAGCATTCACCCGCGCATAAGCGCGCACGATACGAGAGACGGTACTCTTGCTGATTCCCGTATACC
>CABSMN010000316.1 GCA_902478765.1 uncultured Collinsella sp. | reverse complement strand
AGAGACAGCGACGATTCGACCTGGGGGATTATCTGATTCAGCAGCTCATCAAGAAAATCGGCAGCTTGGCCGCCGAAAGGCTCGGCATCGCGTACGGTCCCGTCGCATGCCCAGGGGCTCAGCTCGCGATTCCAATCGAGCCCGCCAATGGTGACGAGGGCGAATGGCGGACAGTCGAGCTCTCGGCAACACTTATAAACCTCGCTGCCGTCGCCCACGACCACAGGAAGGTAGATGACAGGCGCGCTTTCCGTATGATTCGAATAAACGGTTATCTGCTTTTGATGCGCTTCCATGACGGGCTTCTCTCAGTGTTGTGATATCGGCAGCCCCCATTGTCGCATGCCAGCGTATGCCGGTTGGGCTAGACCAAAGACAATCTCGTGCATCCCCTGCGGACGCATATGGAAAACGCCACCGCCGGAGGGGAGCTCGGCGGTGGCGTTGTTAAACGGTGCTGGGGCTCGGGGCCTTCGCGGGAGCTGCCATGTGCGCAGAGGCGTCTAAGAACGCTTACGGCTCGCCATGGTGCCTGCGGCGATAGCGGCTGTTCCCGCAAGGACGGTTGCCACGATGGCCGCACCCGAGGTGTCGCCGGTTGCCGCGAGCACGCCGGTAGTCTTGGCTTTCGTGGTTGAAGCCGCAACGGCCTTGGTCGGCTTTGAGCCCTCAGGCTTGGGGTTCTGCTTGGACTCCGCGGGCTTGCTTTCTGCGGGCTTGGTCTCGTCGGGCTTGGGGTCTTCCGGCTTGGCTACCTCGGGAGGTGCGATGGTCGTACTTTTGGCGACTGCTTTGATATAGAGGGAGTCGACCGTGGCGTCGCCCGTGCCGATGGCTTGGCCTGCCTCGTAGATGCCGTCACGGAGCTTGCGATAGTCAATGACCTTGCCGCCTTCGGGCGTCTGGATGGCGGCGTTCTCAATCTTGATGGTGCCGATTGTCTTGCCGTCAGCGCTCATGGCACGGGCAAAGATTGCCGCTGTATTTCCTTCGGCCGTTACCTTGCTGCGGATGATCGAGATGACTGCGGGTGTGACGCCCTCGCTGGTCTGGGCGATGATGCCGATGTTCTCGCCTTGGGGTTCGCGCCTCGTCTCGCCATCTTGGTTTTCGCTGTAGGGGATGGGGCCGTCGCCGTTCTCGACATAGCGGGCTATGGCCTTGACAACGGAGTCGCTGATGTAGATGTGGCCGCCCTTCTCGTTGGGTCGATCGTTTCTGGTGGAGAATGCAGCCGAAACCTCGCCTTCCGCAAACGCGTCCACGGTGGAGCCGTTCTTGATGTCGATGTCGCCCCCGTCAGTGATGAGGGCGATGGCCTGGCCGCCGTTCGCGCTGGTACGGACCGTCACGGTCGCGTGATCGAGCGTAACGCCCTTGTGGGCATAGACGCCATATTCAACACCGCTTGCGTCAAGGGAGGCGTTCGTGACCGCGAGACTGCCCTCAGTGTCGACGGCAAGATATCCCTCGGAGCTTGCCTTGACCTGGCTGCCGTCCGAGATGTTGATATTGCCGCCGCTCCAAAGGGCCTCACCATCAGCTGAGCTTGCCTCGACCGTCCCGCCACCCTTGATGGTGAGGTTCTTGTCGGTTCCAATACCCTTGTCCTCGGTAGCCCTGGCGGTGACGGCTCCGCTGTCGTCAATCGTGATATTGCCGTTTGCCCTGATGCCATCCGATGCACCCGTGGCGTTGACGTTGCCCGAACCTTTGATAGCGAGATCACCCCCGGCATTGATGGCATCAAACCCAGTGCTCGTGGCGTTGACGGATCCGGCTCCGTCGATGTTGATATTACCCGTGGAGAGGATAGCGTCCTCAGTAGATGTCACGCTGAGCGTGCTGCCCGCGTCGCCTTGGATATTGAGCTCGGCATTCTCGTTAGTGCCATGAGAAACGTTGATGCTTTCGATCCATTCGGCAGTGACGATGTTGGTTCCCGAGTAATTCACGTTGAGCTTGCCTGCGGCCTGGATCTCGCCGCCGTTATAGTTGTTGAGCTTCAAGTCGTCGGCGCCGTCCCACGACCAGGTGCCGGTCCTGTCTCTTATACACATCTGACGCTGCCGACGAAGC
>CABSMN010000315.1 GCA_902478765.1 uncultured Collinsella sp. | reverse complement strand
CGCTCAAAGTTCTCGGCACAAAACTCGTACAGCATAGATAGACCCCCAAAGACAGCAGATGTTTTCCGACGGGCATTGTCACACATCCCCATGAAGTTGCGGTGGAATAGGGACTCATTTGGCCTCTGGAGCCCGTATTCAGTCCCTATTTCACCGCAACTAAAAAGGGGCGCTGACTGAGATAGTCAGCGCCCCTTTTGTTAGGTGGGTTAGCCTCCGAGGTAGGCTTTGCGGACGTTATCGTCGTGCAGGAGCTCTTGACCGGTGCCGGTCATGGTGATCTTGCCGGTCTCGAGCACGTAGCCGCGCGTGGCGATGGAAAGAGCCATCTGTGCGTTTTGCTCGACCAGAAGCACCGTGGTGCCGGCCTTGTGCAGGTCCTCGACAATCTGGAAGATCTGCTCAATCAGAATCGGCGCCAGACCCATGGAAGGCTCGTCGAGCATAAGCAGTTTGGGGTTACTCATAAGAGCGCGCCCCATAACAAGCATCTGCTGCTCACCGCCCGAAAGGGTGCCGGCGACCTGGCGACGGCGTTCCTTCAGGCGCGGGAACTGCTCGTAGACGCGCTCGAGGCCCGGAGCCACCGTGGACTTGGGCTGCGTGTAGGCGCCCATCTCCAGGTTCTCCTCAACCGTCATCTGCAAAAAGGCGCGACGACCCTCGGGAAC
The DNA here is from genome assembly GCA_902478765.1 of uncultured Collinsella sp. Taxonomy (GTDB): domain Bacteria; phylum Actinomycetota; class Coriobacteriia; order Coriobacteriales; family Coriobacteriaceae; genus Collinsella. The sequence continues at coordinate 1,418 of CABSMN010000315.1, read as the reverse complement.
CTGAGCCAGGCCCTTGCCCACCAGCTTGTCGGCAGGCGTATGAGTAATGTCCTCGCCCATAAACTTGATAGAACCGGTCTTGGAACGCAGCAGGCCCGAGACGGTCTTGAGCGTCGTGGACTTACCGGCACCGTTCGCACCGATCAGAGCAACGATCTCACCCTCGTTGACGTTAAAGGAGATGTCCTTGATGGCGTGGATGGCGCCGTACCAGACGTTGATGTTGTAGACGGAAAGCATCGGCTCTGCCATTTAGTTCTCCCCCTTATCCTGCTTGCCCAGATACGCCTCGATAACAGCGTCGTTGTTCTGGATTTCCTCGGCCGTGCCCTTGGCAATGACCTTACCAAAGTTGAGCACGCAAATGCCCTCGCAGATGTTCATAACGAGCGACATATCATGCTCGATAAGCATGATGGCAATGCCGAAGGTGTCACGAATCTTGACAATGTTCTCCATGAGCTCCGCGGTCTCGGACGGGTTCATGCCGGCGGCAGGCTCGTCGAGCAGCAGCAGTTTGGGGTTGGTGGCAAGCGCGCGGACGATCTCCAGACGACGCTGGGCGCCGTAAGGCAGCGAGCCGGCCTGCTCGTTTGCCAGATGCTCCATATCAAAGATGGACAGCAGCTCCATGGCGCGCTCGTGGGCGGCCTTCTCGTGCTTCCAATACGTCGGCAGGCGCAGCACGCCCTCAAAGCCGGAGTAGCGCTCCTGGTTATGCAGGCCGACCTTAACGTTATCCTCCACCGTCATGGTGTTGAACAGGCGAATGTTCTGGAATGTACGGGCAATACCCATGCGGTTGACCTGATAGACCGACTTGCCCGAGGTATCCTCGCCGTCGAGCAGGATGGTGCCGTGCGTGGGCTGATACACCTTGGTGAGCAGGTTGAAGACCGTGGTCTTACCGGCACCGTTGGGGCCGATCAGACCGGCGATCTCGGTCTTGCCGATAGTCAGGCTAAAGTCGTCGACTGCCTTAAGGCCACCGAACTCAATGCCCAGGTGGATGCACTCGAGTGCAGGGCGCTCGCCCAGGTCGCGGTCGGGAACGATGGCTCCAGAAGGATACGGGACCATCTTGCCCTTCTTGAACTCAAATTTACTGGGCATCGGCTGCCACCTCCTTCTTGGAAGCAAAGCGGTCCTTGACGCGACCGAAGAACGCCTTGAGCTGCGGGTTGTTGGTAAAGATCATGACCAGAATCAGCACGATGGCGTAGATGAGCATGCGGTAGTCCGAGAACTGACGGAGCAGCTCGGGAAGCACCGTGAGCAATGCCGCCGCGATGACGGAGCCGCGCATATTGCCCAGACCGCCCAGGACCACGAACACCAGGATGAGGATGGACGTGTTGAAGTCGAACTTGGTCTGTCTCTTATACACATCTGACGCTGCCGACGAAGCTAGAAGTGTA